>JACCUI010000083.1 GCA_013811945.1 Pyrinomonadaceae bacterium
AGCGGTCTATAATCGGAAGCGACTTCATTCAGCTATCGGCTACCTGCCGCCTGCTGAGTTTGAAGCCTCGCTTTCACCACAAATACTTTCTTAACTATTTGTGTCATTTCAGGGGTGCACTACACTCTTCGTACCCTTTGTAAGCCTCTGCCAAATTCTTCACGCCTTCGGTGGTGGTCTTGATCATCTTTGGAAGGCTTCTTAGAAATATCAGGAGAAGAATAAAGGCGAGTGCTCCTTGTTGCCCATAGAAGACTCGGAAGATGATCTCTAGTTCACTTTTGTGAATCTCACCTATCTTTAATCGCCCGTGTTTCCGGTGGGCATAGCTCGCCAAGCCTTCCGGGCTGAACCTCCCATACAGTCTGTCCACAAGCGCCAAATACATCGCGAATTCCCTGGTAGGAATGTTTTCGCCCTCGACCGTGATCACAAGTTCTAGCACGGCACTGGGAGGCGTGTCAGGAGGCACAAACGCAGACTCAATCTCGGGGAATAGGCTTTGAGGCACCTTGGCCGGGAGACTTTCAAGCGACACTTCTTTTTTGGAAACTTCGCGAGAGCGGCGTTCAAGGTTAGGCATAAGGGCAACAGCCTACCATGTGCCGAACGGTCCGGTCCAAAAGGAGGCCAACCAACCGCTGCCACCAAGTTGACATAATCCAAATGTTTATGGCAGCATGGCGGCAGTACGAGTACGGCTAGAAAAGGAGCATGCTATGGAATCCCAGAAGCTGCGTATCAAGATAGGCGAGCATGAGTTTGAAGCTGAAGGTCCCGCCGAGCAGGTAGCTGCTCAGTTCGAGGCTTGGAAAGAGTTAGTAGCCTCGTTGCCTAAGGACACCAATGGTTCTCACGCACCGAGAACACCCAGCGGCAGATTGCCAAAGAACGTTACCGAAGTGCAAACCCCCGATGGGTTTGCCGTCCCGTGGGATGTTTTTGAGGTCGACGAGAAGCGGAAGCTGGTGACGTTAAAGGTGCTGCCCACTGGTGAAGATCGAGAGGCGGTCGCCCTGCTCCTGCTGTTATTTGGACACCGCAAAACCTTTGAACAGCAAGAAGTCTTGGCCACCAGACTCATTGAGGCAATGCAGGTATCGGGATTCAAACAGGTTCGGGTTGACCGAACGCTCGCAAAGTTTGTTAACGCTGGCTTGGTGTTGAACTCAGGACAAAGAAAAGGCAGTAAGTATCGATTGACAAATACCGGGTACGCGAGAGCCGAGGAAGAAGCGCGAGAGCTTTTCGCTAGAATATATATATCGGAGGAGTAAGAGTGGCCGGGTAGGTACGAGCTACCCGGCCCGTGAAACCGCAACACGTTTGGAGCACGCGATTGGCAGCCTTATGGCTGCTAGGGTTTCGTGTTCATTATAGAGGATTCGACCTTAAAGGGTCTATCACCGGGGGAAGAGATGCACTTGATTTACTTAGATGAAGCTGGAAACTCAGGAACAAACTTAGACGATCCCCATCAGCCGATTCATACCGTATGCGGGGTGATCGTTAAGGATTCTCAGTGGCTGCCGATTGAGACTCAAATTGATGCTCTGATCGCGCACCTGGTCCCAAGGGTAGCAGATCGTGAGGGGTTTGAATTCCACAATAGCGACATCTTCCAAGGCCACGGGTTCTTTAAGGGTTGGCCTTGGCCTACGCGTGTAGATGCACTGGAACGGTTGCTGGACATCATCGTTACCAACAAATTGCCCATTGTGTGGGGAGCTGTGGACAAACAAAAACACAAAGCAAAATATGTCTACCCAGCCGCGCCGCACGACATGGCCTTTCTGCTTTGCGCTGAAAGAGCAGAACGGTGGTTCAAGAACCACGCTAAGGATGATGTCGGAATGTTTATTGCTGACGACACGAAGGCTAAATCAGATATGAAAAAGTCGTTCAAGGAATATCGGAAAACCATCGCTTTGGGAAACCGCAAAGAGTGCCTTGAACACATCATCGATACGATTCATTTTGCAGACTCCCGTGAGACCTTCGGAATCAGCTTTCGGATGCGGCTAACTATTTCATCAAGCGGCATCTTGTGGGCTCCCCTAGAGCTGAGCCCTTTTTTAAGCGAATTGAACGGAATGTATATGCAGGAAGGTTGTTTCCGTAAAAAAGGAGCGGCCAAGTAGGCCGAAGCCTAACGGGTTGCCTAAGGAGCAGCCCAACTTGGTCGCTGGGGCAGAGTCTAGCAGAACTTTGATCCCTGTCAAGCGCCCGACAGGGGAGCAAATTGCATAAGCTCCCCTGTCAGAAAGCGCGCCCGCAAGGATAGGTGCGGGGTTTCGTAAACCCTGCTAACCCTGGTAACCCTGGTTCAACTCCAGGCGGGCGCGCCATTCTTATTTCTGTTTGGCTTTTTCTTTCTTACGCTCGTACTTGGCGGCTTCCCGGTCAATCTCTTTCTTGGGCACGGCCACAAGTTTTCGCGTTAGGTCTTGAAATTTCTCAAAGGCTTCGTTGCTAGTTGCTGGTTTTGGGGTTGCCTTTTTCATCGGCTTCATTCTTGCCGATTAGTTCCTTGTAGGTCAACCGCCGACCAGTGACCATGCCCGCAACCTCAACAAACCGATCCGCATACTTGCCTTTGCGCGCGTTGAAGCGGAATGATTGCTCGTCCAAATACCGAAACAGATGAGCAGGATCAACCGCAACGTAAGTGCCCTTGATCGACCGCTTCAAGAGACACCAGAAGTTTTCGACTCCGTTTGTGTGTACACGACCGCGAACGTATTCTTCGTTGTGCTGTACAAACTCGTGGAAGTACTCACATCCATTCCCTTGTAACCGCCCCAGCCGTCTGTGAATACTTCCGATCCCGCTTCTACTTGGTTTCGGATTTCTCGCTTCAGGGTTGTTCCTTCCGTATCCTGAACGACCTTGCACACCACTTCACCGTGACGTTCAAGCAAGCCCATGACTAGCACCTTTCCAGAGTACTGACCGGGAGATGCGATCCTTGCCGCCCGCTTGTGCTTATGCATGTTCTTTGACAGACCGCCAATCGCTGTCTCGTCAATTTCGACAGTGCCAGACAGCTTTTTGAACGTCCCCGTTTGCATCGCAAGCCTGATTCTGTGAAGCAAAAACCAACCGCTTTTCTGAGTCACGCCCAAAGCCCGCGCAACTTCATGGGAACTGATTCCGTTCTTGGCGTTAGCAATCAGCCAGATCGCGGCCAGCCACTTATCCAGACCAATTGGGCTATCCTCCATAACGGTGCCCTTCTTGACGCTGAATTGCTTCTTGCAGGCTTTGCACTTCCAGAGCTTACGGGTGGACAGGTAGGAGACTTCCGTGCTGTCACAGACGGCACAGGTTACGCCATCGGGCCAGCGTAACTGAGAGAGAAAGGTTGTACAATTCTCAGCGTCCGAAAAGTAGATGATTGCTTGCTGTAAAGTTGTCGGGAAGTCCGTTCGTTTCGTCATGGTGAGGCCATATTACACGAAATGGCTGGGTGAGTCAAGTATATCATTACCCAAATTTGCAGGTTGTGAAGGGGCGCAAAGCGGAGCGCGCCTCGATCGAATTCGCAGGCACCCTCGAATTCAATCGGTTACCCCAACAGAGCAAACGCGGCGGTCAGAATTTACTGACCGCCGCGTTCATTTCAGCGGGGGTAGGATTCTGCCTCAACGAGCGCCGGAGGCGCGGCAGAAGGTAGCCCGGGGTAAGCGGCTTTGCGCGCAGCCCCTGGATCAAATCCTAAAAAGACAATCGCGCCCTGAAAGGGCCCTCAAGTATCACCAAGCGTGGGGCTCGTCATATTCAACCAAGCTACGGTTTCAACACCTCAAGCGATTCAAGTCTGCGAGGATCTTTGCGCCCTTCCAGGGCGGGTCATGTCTGGATGATCCAGGGCCACGCAAAGCGCTTGCCCCTGGCTACCTTCTGCCGCGCCTCCGGCGCTCGTTGAGTCGTTCCTGTTAGATCACTTCTGAGGACTAAGCATCCGGTCGCTAGCTGTCGCACTCCCCTACTTCCTCGCCAGCAGCAGCTCGGCCACGCACTCCGTGAGGTCCTCCGCGAACACTGGCTTTGAAAACAACGCGTCAGCGAATGCTTCTTCCTGGCTGCATTCCTTTCTTTCCATTCCGCTGAGCAAGATGATCGGAATGTGAGAAAGATGCGGGCTGTTGCGGAGAAACCGGCACAGCTCGTAACCGCTGAGATTAGGCATCATGGCATCCGTTATCACGATGTCTACGGATGAGGCGAGGGCTAACTTCATAGCCTCGAGTCCGTCAGCCGCCGGGAGCACTTCGTAACCTGCCCGCTGCAAAGTGATTTCAACATAGCGCCTCAGAGCATTGTCGTCTTCGACCAGCAAAACCCGGGCACGGTCATGCACTTCACCTTACTTCGCGGCAACAAGCGACTCCGCTGGCGCGATCTCGTTCTCGTTGAATCCTGCGATCTCTTTCAGGGTTGCCATTTAAAGAAGTACTGCGGAAGTCAAGTGAGAGGGGCTTGAAGGAGGTCAGCCCGGAAACGGGCCGTACCAGCAGAGTAAGTCGGACCAGACGGCCTTGTCAACGTTTCCCACTCGTGGCGCCATACCGCTCGACTTTGGAGCTAACCGATCAGTCAATAAACTGCCGCTGCCAGAGTTCCAGGTTGAGCAACTGGAAGACCTGGAGGTTGTAGTCTTCACGCCCTGAGAGATTTGCGTTCACAATTCGCTTCACTTCGGCAGGTCGAAAGAGTCCGCGGTGTTTTACAATCTCCTCAGACAGGAGGTCTCCAACTAGCGGACGAAGCGGGCCGCGCAGCCAGGAGCGGATCGGTGCTCCAAAACCGGCCTTCTTCCGCCACACAACTTCCCTGGGCAGCAGCTTTTCAAGGGCGCGCTTCAGAACATATTTTCGTTTGAAGCCATGAAGCTTCAAGCCGGGCGGCATGCGGGCGGCGAGTTCGATCATTTCCCGATTCAGGAAGGGCACCCGGACTTCAAGATTGGCGGCCATGGAAGTCTTGTCGGTGGTCATCAGATTCAAGCAAGGCAAGAACGTTTTTAGATCGACGTAGAGCAGGCGGTTTAGCGGGGCCGCATTTTGCACGCGACCGAAGTAGCGACGATGTGCGGCATAAACGTCCAACTCGTGGGTGGCTGCTCGCAGATCATTTGTGTAGATCCGACGCTTCTCCGGGTCGGTGAAATAAGTGCCATAACCCAGATAACGGTCCTCGAAATCCAGGCCGGCGCTGCGGGCAAATTTCTTTGCGTTGCGCAGAGGTGCGGTAAGTTTTCCCGGCAAGCCTCCCGGGAGCGCGCGCTCGAGAGTCTTCATCAATGGCCGCCGCAAAAGTTGAGGCACCGGATCAAACACCCCGGCAATCTTCATGGCGAGCTGGCGCGGATAGCCTGCAAAGACTTCATCACCTCCCATTCCTGACAGCATGACAGTCAATGTCTCTCGGGCAGCTTGGGAAACCAGGTAGCTGGGAATAGCCATGTCTATGGCCGGTTCATCCATGTGATAGACGAGTTTCGGAAGCAGCTCCGCGACCGCGGGCTTGAGCATGATCTCGTGATAATCGGTGTCCAGATGCCGGTTAACCTGGCGCGCCCACCTGACATCATCCGGAATAATGTCGTAGCGCAGGTCCTCGCTCTCAATGCCGACGGTGTAAGTTGCGATGCGACGGCCGTTGCTGTGATTTTTCATCATGGCGACGATCGAGGAGGAGTCGACCCCGCCGGATAGAAATGATCCGAGTGGTACGTCAGCCACCATTTCCATGTGCACAACCCGATCGAGCGTTTCCAGTACGCGTTCCTGCCACCAGGTTTCGCTGCGTCCTTCTTCAATCTCATCAAATGAAACATCCCACCACTCGTTCACCGCGATTTCATCGTCGCGAAAGGTGAGCGTGTGGGCTGAGGGAAGAGTCTTGATTCCTCTGAATAATGTGTTGGGATCGGGGACCCAGAGAAAGGTAAGAAACTGGTGCAACCCTTCGATTGCCAGATCGCGCTCAACGAGTCCGGTCGCCAGGATTGCTTTGATTTCCGAAGCAAAGATAAAGGAACTTCCCCTGCCATTCTTTGAGGGCAGATGGGTGTAGTAAAGCGGTTTAATGCCAACGTGGTCGCGCGCTAAGGTCAGCGTCCGCTCTAAATTGTCCCAGACGGCGAAAGCGAACATGCCGTTCAAGTGAGGTAAGCAGCCTGATCCCCATTCAGCAAACGCTGCCAGCAAGACTTCGGTGTCAGTGTCGGTAAGGAAGTGGTGATCTCTAGATCTCAGCTCTTCACGCAGTTCGCGGTAGTTGTAGATCTCGCCGTTAAATGTGATGACGTAGCGACCATCGGGGGATAGCATCGGCTGGTGACCGGCGCTGGAGGTGTCAATGATAGCTAAACGGCGGTGGCCTAAGCACACCCGCCGTCCCGATTCGTCTATTGCTTCAGAAGCCCAGACGCCCTCATCGTCGCGGCCGCGATGCTCGATGGTTCGCAACATCGAGGAGATGTACTTCTCTGAATCGTGCGTAACTAGCCCGGCAATGCCGCACATAACGAAATCCGTGATTCCGGAAGTCTAGAGTTCTCAATCTGCCAGTCGTGGCTGAGTGGCTTTCAAGCTTGAGGCGGGGACAGGGTCCGCCTTCCTCACTAGAAACTCACGCTGCCGGAATCAATTTGTAACCGAGGGCAAGTGCTTGTTTTTGCATGGCTTTGACCTTGCGCTCTTTGAATTTCTGGTTGTAGGTCTGTTCACCGATTTCTACGT
>JACCUI010000110.1 GCA_013811945.1 Pyrinomonadaceae bacterium
GCGCTGCTCAGGCTGACACTCTCACTTTCACTGGCAACACATTTCTGAACCCCACCGGCACCTTCAACCGTCCCATTGAGAGCGGGGCGAGTTTGTCCGTCCTCGCGACAAACGTGGCGTTCAGCACCTTTCGCTTCACCGTAACGGCTGCCGGCTCGTACAGTTTCCTGAGTACCACGACGGAAGCGAACACGGCCTTTCTCGATCCGTTTCTGATTCTCTACTCAGGCGCGTTTAACCCGGCCAACCCCTTGGCTAATTTTGTGATCGCCAATGACGACTTTGGCGGTAGTCTCACTCAATCCGGGTTTACGACTACCTTGTCCGTCGGGACCAGCTATTTCTTGGTCACAACGGGTCACTCCAACTTTGACTCCGGCTCCTTCGTCAACGTCATCAGTGGTCCCGGAGTTATTGTGCCGGGTGGAGCGCCTATTCCCGAACCGGCGACGATGATTCTGCTTGGCACCGGATTAACCGGCGCTGTCGCCGCAATCCGCCGACGGCGCAAATCTGGAATTGGATTGAAAAGGTTCTGACGACACAACTGGTCAGCCACACATCTTCATAAACTTGCCTCCATGATCTTTCGGCATTTGGACCGCTTGATAAACGAGGCGAGAGCCCTGCGATTATCTTTCTCCATTCCTTCTGGCTTCTCGCCATAATGAATGCTGATCTCGTCGCACGCGCGCTCCTCAGTTTCCAGGTCGATTGGTCCCAAACCTTTCACGGCGTAGTCGATCGCGGTTAAGAGCGTGGTAGTGGGCTTCTCAAAGTGGCCGGTCGGCCCGGTCATGCCGCGCGCAAACCAATCTCCGCTCTCTCGAAAAATCTCAATGAACGCAGTTCGGAGCAACGCTGGATGAAGCACGTTGATTCCCATTTCCTCCGCAGCATCGAGCATCGCAAGCTCGATCTGCGCCCGGACGTCTGAAGGCGTGGGAGGATCGGCAAGCAGCTCCTGATTTGCCTGGCATCCCGATATATATCTGGCAGGACCTTATGCTTCATTGCTCACCTCCTCGCCCTGAGATTCCCTTTCATTTACCCGGTCAATCAGATGGGCAATCAATGGGGCCTTCCAAAGTTCGCTGATAGTGTCGCTTGTACCTTCCTCGATGAAAGTGCCGACCGCGTTGAAGAGCGAGACGGGTGTTCCCTTGGTGGTGAGTATGGTTTCGACTGCCTGGGCGAGCTTGTCACGGTCTGCGGCCGGCCCGGAGCGTTCGAGGTCAAGCGATTTCGTTACGGCAAATAGATCCGCTAGGCCTTCCACGTCGAAATCTTCTCCTCCGTCTTTCTCTTTCCAGATACGAACGCCCTTGATCTTCGCGGTTTTGTCGAGCGCTCAGCCTTTTACTCGTCGCATGTACCAGCACCACGGTAGCTCAATCTAACCGGCCCAATGGTGTGTACAATCGTAACGTGAACGATTTGCGGAGATTATTTCCCCTGCGGGTCGAAGCAGATCATTTGCTCTGAAATATCTCAACTGCGCGCTGGCGAGCACGTGATCGTTGTTAGATAACTGGCTTTTGTTAGGGTAAAGCGCTCGGCGCGCAACTTGCGGTAAGAAACGCTCTCCTGGGGTTTGCGACAATAATTCTCACGCTCGAAAGGACAAAATCAGTATGAAAAGCTTACTCGCTGCCGCGTTGTCGGTCTGTCTGTTCGCGGCCCCATGTCTCGCCCAAGGCAATGGCTTCCGGGCTCAGTACAAAGGTGGCACCTTCTCCGCACAGGGCGATGATGGGCGGCTGTTTGTTACCGCGGATGGTATTCAGCTTGCAATGAAGCAGGGCGAGCGACTGGACATCGTTCCACAGAACGTGACCGGACTCAGCTACGGCACTGAAGCAAGCCGGCGGGTTGCGTTGTGGGTCACGCTAGGCATCGTGCTTACCCCAATAGCACTGTTTGGCCTCTTCGCCAAAAGAACGAACCACTATATAGGTATTGAATACAAGGGCGCTGACGGTAAGCCGGGAGCGGTGATGATTCGGGCCGATAAGAAGGAATATATGCCGCTGGCCTCGCTTCGGAGTGTGACCGGTAAAAAGGTTGTTGGGTTAGATGATAGACATCGGAAGGGCGACGATTGGACCAAAATGTCAGATGAGAAGTGAAGTTTTTAGACCCCTTAAAATCAGGCCATTGGCTCTTATCTTGCCCTTTGAGCGTAAGACCGCCAGTGATGCGCACGCGGTCAGGATAGCGTTTACCTGTGTGAGCCGGGAGATTTGGGTCACATCTTGGTAGTGGCCCACTTAGGCAATGTGATGGAAATATTTGATGTGGACGGATTCGGCGTAGTTGGCATCATTCCGCAAGAGCAAAAATTTCACGCTATCGGGACTGGGGCCGCCAATGCGATCATAGCCCACCGAACGCTAAGCAGCTCTAAGAACGCCAGTAGGTACGATAAGATGCGCGTCATAATGACTGTGACATCAGATATAGCGCCCGGATGTTCCGGCCCCGTTCATATAGGCAGAGTGACATCAGCGGGATACCAGCCCCTTTTGAGTGAGTAATTCTCTCAACGTCCAAACGTCCCAAACTAAAAGCAAGTGACCGCCGCTTGAGCCCAAGGGTTCCGAAACAGAAACCGATGCGGCGGCTCACAGAGCGGCGGTCAATTTGTTTTTTGTGCCTCGCGCTCTCCCCGAATGCTCAGCACACCAGTCGAGGCCACGCAGCCTCGCTCAATAGATAGCACATCTGACAACAAACAGAAACGGCCAGCAGTTAAGCTGACCGTAGGTACTAAAGCGAAGGTCCTCAAAAACGCGTCCGGCGGAATGTCTACCGTGGGAGACAAAGCTTTAAAAACGACCTCTGTAGTTTCCTGCCCCACTTGCCCTTCGATGATTCGTGATCTGCGGCTTCGTCCTGTCGTTCTGTGCAATTCGATAGCCTCTGCAACGGCGCGATCGCCGAGCGCGAACGTAATGCGCTGCTCGCCACTCCCGCCCATCATCTCTTTCGTCTCTCGATGGTTGTAGATGTGACCGCCCGCACCTGGCGCGAAGAGTTCCGGGCCACGCTCACCGACTACGTAGAACTGACTGGCAGAGACTGGACCGCCCGACGCCTTTCCACCGCCGAAGAGGGAGCCGAAGATACTTTGCAGTAGACCGCCGCCGAGTTTGCCGTTGCCTCCGTCACGATCTCCAAAAAGTGAGCCTGTGATCATTGCGGAGAAATCATGCGCGAGGCGTCCCTGGATATCTTTGATTAGGCCGATCCCGAACTGCTTCGCGAGTGACGTCGGTTTCTCCCGTTCTAGGCCCGATAAGAACCCCTGCAAGCCGCCGTGAAAGTCTCCGGCGACACCTTCGCGTGTAAATATTTTGTCGAAGATCGGATCGCGCCTTGGTTTCGTCGCCGCGCCTCCTGCGAGGTCCGACGCTTTCCGGTTGGCTTCAATCTGCTCAGCGGTCAACTCCGCAGTGGCTCCCAGTTTTTGGATCGCTGGGGTAGCTTTGCTAAGTGATTCCTCAGCTAACTTCAAACCTTGGTCCAATGCTTTCAAAGCTTGCGGGTTGGTCTTCGCCAACTCGGCTAACTCCTGAGCCTGCTTCATGGCATCGGCAATGGTCGGCAATTTCCGTGCGTCCGTTTGAGCAGCCTTGCCAGCGGTTAATTGCTCGGTCATCTGCAAAGCGTTGTTCAGAGCTGCTAATGCTTGCGGGTTGGTTTTTGCCAGCTCAGTCAACTGCTGGGCGTCTCCCATAGCCTTGACGATAGCGACGGGCATTGGATTTGAATCGGTGATGGGCGTGCTATTCGCTAAGCGCGCATTGAAGGAATCAACGACGGTCGACTGGCTGACCGTAGGCTGCTTGTAGGGAGATCCGGGCACGCTCGCCCATTCCGGTCTGGCGAGCGCCATCGCCGTGCGTACAACACCGCGTAAGAGCGGGCCGGTCATTCCGCGGTCCCGCATCTTCTCGACGAAGGCGAGCTCCTGATGATGCAGGTTATTAAAATCGAGGTTGCCGATGTCTTGTTCGATACCGTCCCAGGTCCGCTCTAAGAACTGCCCGCCGCCTGCTGCACTTGAGCGATCCCACTTACCGATTTTCTTATTGAAGAAAGGTACGGGCGATAATCCAGGGTGCTCAGCAGTCGGCGTGAATTTCGCGTTACCGAACCACTTCATCCAGTTTCGCTGACCGGTCTTCGGGTTGAATGTACCTTCGCCAACGCCGATCGCGTCCATCATCGCCTGTATGGCGGGATGCTTGAGCAGTGCTTCATTCTCAGCGCGGCGCTTTGCTTGCGCGTCGCCAGTGGGCCGCGCGCCGCCCTTGTTATTGAACAACGACATCGGAGCGCCTGCCGCAATCATCTGAGATTCAAAGCCGATCAAAAACCCTTCTGCAGCGTTCTGACCAAGGGGAATGAACTGAGTTGCCGGACTGTTTGCGCCGATCCCGCTCTTGAATCCAAGAACGTAGTCACCAGCGTGGCCGACAGCCGTCTTTGCGGCGTCAACACCTTTAGTGAGTCCTTCTTTAATGTCTTGGCCCACCTTTTCCATTTTGCCGAGCAGCGAGCCGTCCATGAGCGAATCGAAGCCGTCTATTAGTTTGCCGCCCATCTCGCCAGTGGTTGCGTTAATTGTATCCGCGAGTGCGGCGCCTTTCGGTCCCTGAAGCTGTCCTAAGACGCGATCCTGCCCCTGCTTCCAAGTGCCGTGCAGATTCGTTGTGCCGCGTGCAGCGAGTTGCTCAAAAGTGTCGTCAATCTGCGCTTGTTTCCCGGTGCGCGTCTGGCCCATGAGGTCGACCATTTGGCCAAACTCACGATTAGCCTGCTCGATCATGACTTTAAACGAGCCCGGGCCGGAGAGCAGGCCTTGGGACTGAATGGGTGACGGCTTCCTCAGAGGCACATGAGAGAGCTAAGTTAATGCGCTGTCAGGGATTCAACATCAAGGCTGAAGTTAGGATTAAGGACCTTGATGTTAAAAAAATGAAAGCCGCAGGTACTGCGGTTGATGCGTTCACCTTCTCGGCGTATATAGAAATCGAATTGCCCAACAAAGAACAGCTAATTCGCGACTTAGAGTTGGAGCGAGCCAAGCAGAAACAAGAAGAAGTAAAGGAAAAGAGCGATAAATTTAGGCCCTGAACGAGTACTGATTCGTACGGCATGTCGCTCCAGGCATTCATACAGTAAAAACTCGACCCTCATTCGTGCAAAGATCAGTGTATGGCAAAATCAGAAAAAATCCGTGCGATGATCTCCAGCCGATGCAAGGCGACGATTCCTTACAAAGGAAAACAGGTGCCGCTCTCCGAGGTGCGGGAGATCCTGAAGGAAAACATCAAGGCGTTAGCGTTGTGGGCGGGGCAGGATACACTCTGCGACTGTTGGATCAATGAGGACAGCGCCAGTTCGCCCATGAATGAAACATGGTGGGAACGCTGTCTGAACGAAGCGCGACGCGCAGATGTAGTAATCGTCCTCTACAACGGGGAATCCGGAGGCGCTATCAAGAGTCAGCCCATGGGAATTTGCCATGCGGAGCTAGAAGCCGCATTGGCTACACAGTCACAGAAGGTGCGGGTCATACGGCTCCTACCGCTGGCAAAACCTCCATCGAATCCCCTATAACGGAAGTGTGATGAAGCCTTCCGCGAATATGTTACTAGGCTGGACATATTTGGACCGGACGCGAAGACGGGCGAGGAACTGATCGATAGAGTGCGCAACGAAGTGAGACATGCGTTAGTGGATTTGGTTCAAGATGCCGCCGTTACGCCCGATCTGGCAAAGTCCAACACGGGACCTGCACTGGATTGGCACCGCATGAGCTATCTCCAAAGGCGGGACGCTATGCGTGTCGAGATGTGCGAGACGCTGAAAGCAATTCCCGGCAACAAACCTGGGAACCTGACCCCGTCTGAAGACGAGTGGATGACATTCTGGGTAACGATCGGTGGCAAGAAGTTGCTGGCTCCATTGCATGCCGTTCCCGCCGGGCTTTCGCAGTCCGCCGCCCGGGAAAAAGTCGGGCAGCCCTTTCTGCTAGACCACAAGCTGCACACTGCTCTAGCCGGCGGTGATGGCGGTCCGATGCATATCGTGGCCTGCTACAAAGGCGCGACGGAAAGCCAGGCGCTCAAGATGCTCGGTTCCGGATGCTACTGTGGTGCCGGGGAGGTTTGGTCTGCACGTTGCGGACTCGGTTCAGAAAATACAGTTCGTTCTACTGAAAAATTGCCAAAGTCCGACTGCGGCTCAGAGCGCGCTCACGGCCTGGCTCGAATGGCTGCAGCGGTCCGGTGAAGACAAGGAAGTGGCGAAACGCGCCCTGGCCCGCAAGCGCATCATCGCAATCATCGCCGACGTGAATCCCGGTCCATGAAGTTGGGACGCTACACATCTTCCTGCGAGGTAGCATCGCAATGGTCAGTGGAACAGAGCCAGGAGTTAGTCGCGCACGGAGTAGCCTGCGCTGCGGAGGCCGTCAAGGGTCTGCGCCTCGCCAAGCCTCGCTCCGATGAACGCCGCAAACTACAAAACAGTTCGCGTCGCCCTTGACTGCCTTCCTCGCTACGACTGGAAGGTCCATAAGGGGAGCTGCCGCTCCCCGTTTGAAAACGGCGCCGGACCCTATCTTATTCAAGCCGGTTTTTCGTCCAACGATTGGCGAGAGGCTCAGTCGCTGCGAAGAATCTCCCTAATCTTCGGTTCAGTGAATGTTGTCGGACTTGGCCGCCGAGGGGGTAGGAAGTCTTGTGCTATACTTTCGACCATGGAGCAGCAAGAACTAATAGAGAAAATCAAGAGACTTCCTCAGGAGCGGGTCGCTGAAGTTGAGGATTTTGTTGACCCCCTGGCGCGGCGTGAACATAGTAGCAATCGAATGAATCTTCACCAGGCACTCACCGATTACGCCATTCAACACGCGGGGACGGATGCCGACATCGATGCTGACCTAGAGGCCGCCGCGACCGATCACCTGCTGCAACAAGGTTCCGAACATTACCTCTACGGAGAGCCGAGGCGATTAGGAGGAGCGCACTGTGGCATTCACCGTTCAAACTGAAGCGCCGCCACTCAGTGAAGATGCGACCGGCGCTCTGCGCGTCGGCAATTCGCGTGTTCTGCTGGAAATAGTCGTGCGGGCGTTCCAGGACGGCGCAACGCCAGAGACGATCGTGCAGCGATACTCTACGTTGGCCCTCCCAGACGTTTACGCTGTCCTTGCCTACTATTTACGCCATCCGAACGAGGTCGAGGAGTACTTGGCTCGACGCGAGCAGAAGGCCGAAGAAGTTCAGCAACGAATTGAGAGCCAGCAGGGCGACTTAAGCGAAATCCGCGCTCGCCTGCTCACCCAGCGACAGGCGTGAGGTCAAGACAGGTTGCGACTGCTTGCCGATGAGAACTTCAACGGCGACATCGTGCGCGCTTTGCTTTTGCGCCAACCGGACCTCGATATCGTTCGCGTTCAAGATGTTGGCCTTGCTGGTGTAGGAGACCCGGACATCCTGGCGTGGGCCGCCGCGAATGATCGAATTATTCTTACGCACGACCGTGCGACCTTGCCCGATTATGCATATGAACGCTTGGCCGTCGGAAAAGGCACGCCGGGCGTTTTCATCCTAAATGACCGATTGCCAGTCGGGCACGCGACTCGGGAGATACTGCTAATGATTGCATGCAGCGAGCAACCAGAATGGAGAGACCGCGTGGTCTACCTGCCTTTGTGAGGGAATGGCGCTGCCAACAACTTCTGGATATTTACTGCAGCAGCAGATCCGTGAGATTTTGAGTAGTCATGAGGATCGACATTGACGGGCTTACCGAAGCTGAACTGATTGATCTCAACAACCGCGTTGTCGAGCGGTTGAAATTCTTGAATCACATGCGGGCTCATGCCCAAATGCTGGAGTTCAGGATTGGTGATCGTTCCAGCCGGACGGTCGACCTCTTCAGGTTGGTATGCTCACGCGCTACAACAAAAAGACGGTTACAATTATCACTGAAAGCGGCGAGCACTGGAACGTCGCTCCCGGATTGTTGCGCCGCGTTAATAGCTCTGAGAGTGCCGACAATCGCTCACCGAATGTGATTCAGCTGCGCAGGAAGTGAGTGGCGAATGTGGCCCAGCGAACGACTGCACCCGAGACGCAATATAGTGCCCTTCTTAAGCTCAGGCTGATGGTGCCGGGGAATCGAGGCGAAGAGAAATAGCGTGGATGTTCTGAAGCAATACATTACGCGAGCTAACGAAATCATCGGAGAGCGCACGCCCGACGAGCAGAAGTATGACCATGAAGTCATACGCTGGATGCGCAGGGGCAAGAGCATAAACAAAGCTATTGCGAAGGCGAATGAGAAATACCCTGCAGAGGCGTTACAGGTTAGCAGTGATACTTTGGCCGACGTGCAGGCCCACTACGAGTACCTGGCAGCCCACGATGCCATCAACGAGAAATTAGACGCACTCAAGAACTAAGCTAGTGAATCTTGCCGCAGAAGTTCAAAGGTCATTTTCAGGTCGATTGTAGGGGCGGCGAAAAGGTTGCGGAGAGTGACTACTGCGGGGAGCCAAAATTTCCTAGCAAACTGAAAAAAAGGCCGCTCATTGCGGGGCTAGGTGGGAGAAGAAATTCAAGCTGAGATGACGCTGCGGTGTTGATGGCATCCGGCGCCCGCGCCTCGCTGACGCGTACTAGAAAAATAGCTTTCCGGTAGATATAAGCAAGACTAGACCCATTAGACCTCCCGAGATCGTGAAGGACCATTCTACAAGAAGACTGGTCCGTTTAAATGCACGGCGAAAGATTACCATGCCGATTTTCCAACCGTCCTGTTGGTATAAGGGAAGAAGATTGCCGATTGCGAGGACCAGATTTAGAGTACCAAAGAACGTTCCCCAAGCGATCGCGCCGAGGATGACATTCACGGCGATACCCGCCAGCAGCACGATGACCTGCTGGACTAGAGGGCGTTTCTGCAAACCGGCCATGTCTATCCTGACGTAGGCGCCTAAAGGCAGTAGCCGAAGATGGTAATCAATGCCGTGAACTCGAACATTAAGAAGCTTCGGGCCCCAACCCAGGCCGGCCTCGGTTACAGAGGTTTTACAGAGTCGGGCAGCCAGCAAGTGCCCCAGCTCGTGAACCACAAGAGCCAAAACAAAGCTCAATATCATGTTGATTGCGGAGGCAGTCATTTGTTGAATTTCCACATTTACGACCTTAAAGCCGGTAGCTACCCCTAATGTCAAGAATCATGTATAGCAAGGGGAACACGACGACTGTAGCCTCCAGACGCCTATGCCTCTCGTAATAACAGCGACGACGACAAACGTTAGCGTGAGCGCGGAGAGATGAATCCGGATGGCAAACATGAAGGAATGATCGTCGGGTCTTATTTCATCTCGCCTGGAACGCCCGTTACGGTTCCCTGCCAGTCCAACAAGGCGCTGACTGAAGACTTCTGGCTTCGCCATGAGACCGCAGTTGATTCATGCTTTGCTTGTTTACCGAGTTGAGTCAGGCAGTCAGGATGGAGGTTGAAATTTCCAGGCTCGCTCTTGATTGTTCCAGATATGGGCCGGCTGCAGTGGTCGCAGATGATTCGCATGTCGTTCTCCTTGCCGTGAAAAGCGCGTGCACCAAATAGGCGCGCGCCTGAGCTGTATCACCCCCTATGCCACAGGGCCGCCAGACGCCTGGAACGCGAATTTGCTAAACAATCCGAATGAAATGAATGTGAGCAGGATCTTGAGATGGCCCGAGGAATCTAAATAGTTCAAGATGAAAAGGTCAATCTGAGGGGCCCGTTCAGAATGATTGCTGTCATTCTAGTCAATCAAGTTGTCTGGCCCAGACAGTGCCATCCTCAGCTTTTCTTCACAAACTCACCCGCTGAGCCATTTAGCGAGATTCCGACACGAACCATTCAAAGACGGCACGCAGCTTGTATTGCAATCAACTTGAAGGCGCACAGCCGCCTTCATTCCAGGATCATACTTGCTAGAGAGCCTCTTGCAAAACTCGGCGTTGGCGAGGCCGGCAGTGCGCTATGCATGTGAAACAGCAAAACATCGAGTTTGCTCAGCCTGTTTGCCGGATCGTTTTTACAGTTTCAGAAATCTCCTCG
>JACCUI010000122.1 GCA_013811945.1 Pyrinomonadaceae bacterium
GCGCTTGCGCAATGGCTAGTTCTCTCTGTTGTTGGTTAATCAGATATAACTGCGCGACAGTCATTCTTGAAACGTCGAGATTTGTGAATACATTCGGACGTATCGCAGTGGCTGAAGTGTTTGCACCCGCCGGATCAAATCCGTTAAGCGCACTCAGGGGGGCACCTGTCTGGAAGTTGAAAAAAGAGTTGACCTGCCAGCCGCCCAACATCTTGCCAATAAATCCACTCTGCTTTGTGAAGAATGGCAGTTCGTAAACGACATTTCCGGAAAGTCTATTAGGCCTGTCGTAACTTGAACGCGCCCTGTCCGAATTTCATCAAAAGGATCCTGCGAGACAGCGCTTTCTGCAACGGATGGAACAAGAATGTCCGAGGCCGTGTCAATAAACGAGCTCAAGGTGTAATGCACACCAAAGCTGACCCCGCGGCTAAGCCTTTTTTCCAGGCTCGTCTGTGCGCCCGAAAGTCTCCTGAGACAATCGTGCGACTGAGTTGTCCCGGATTTGAAATGTTCGGAACAGTGGTATTGATCAGAGTGGCGAAGTTCGATTACTCATGATTCATGCGTGCCGCCGGGAGTGTGAATTTGGGAGGGAAGTTCGATTCGACGCGCATCTGATGGCGTAATCTTGAAGCGGCGTGCGAGGTCTTCAAAGCGTTGGTCGTCGTGCAAAGAATCGAATCGCGGGTCAACTTTGAGCAGGCCGAGAATGCCTTCGCGGTTTTGATAAGCACTGTCCAGCGCGACAAATGCTTTGTCACTCTCGCCAAGCGCCGCGTGAAATGTGGCTACATTGTACGGCGTTAAATTAGCCGGCCGGCGTTCGTCGGTCATCGCCCACAAGAATCCTTGCCATAGTTCGCATGGGTGCGCGGAGCAATGCGGCGCTACTTATCTTCACTGCGGCAAGCCGACTCTCCGCAGCAACTCCTGAAAGCGCGGGCTGTCAAATACAGATCACCAATGCAACCGTCGGCTAAGACCTCGCCTTCGCTGCGACCTTCTCCTGCAACCAGAGATTGACCAAGGTTTCCGTTGCCACTCCTTGATGACGGGCAATCCTGCGCACGGCACGCAGCACTTCATCTGACACGCGCACTTCCGTCGAATGCTGTTTGAGATCAACCTCAAAATGCGCCTCTTGCATGTACTCTTCGTAATCAGCGCCGCGATGTGTGTCCCAGAACTCCCCGGCTTCTTCCGCGCTGTTGAATTTTTCTGGCAAGGGGTCGCGCTTGCTCTTGCTACTTTTTGGCATAACGCCTCCGCTCTTTCGCGTTCATATCGCGCGCCGAGATAGGCATTGCCTTCCCACCACGCTTGTAAATAAAGAATAGCGTCAAATACCGTCCAGCGTCAGTCTGCCCTAATGCCCAATACACATCTTCTCCTGCGACATGACCTTTAGTCACGAAGTCGAAGCGCGGGGCGTTACGAAATACCTCTTCGACTCATCCGTAAAAACCTGATGCTTCCGCTCCAGTTTTTCAACAAACTGCTCTTTCCACAAACATTCAACGATTTTCATTTCTCATACTCAATTAACTCACTGCGTTTCAAGCCGACTCTCCGCAGCAACTCCTGAAAGCGCGAATCGGCGCGCAAAGAATCGAAGCGCGGGTCAACTTTAAGCAGGGCCAGAGTAGCTTCGCGGTCTTGGTAAGACTTGTTCAGTTCGGCAAACGCCTGATCTTTCTCACCGAGCGCCGCGTGAAAGGTGGCGACGATGTACGGTGTTAATTTAGCTGATCGATGCTCACCGGCCATCGCGCGCAAGAATCCTTGCCAACCATTGCGAGCAAAACTCTCTCGGATTAGTACCGCGTTTTGCGGTTCGCCAATTAGTTCTTCATATTTGGCGAGTTCTTCGACGCTCGCGGCATAGTTGCCTTTCAGCCGATAAGCCAGACTGATGCTGCTATGCGCCAGCGCAAAATTAGCATCGAGTTCGAGAGTCTTTTGCAGTTGCGTGAGACCGGCGTCGTATTGGCGGGCGAAGAGCAGGCTGATGCCGTACTGACGGTTGATAATGAGCGAGAGCGGGTCAATCTCCAACGCCCGCCGCATTTCGGCTAACGCTTCTTCGTGTCTGCCGCAACCCGTAAGCAGTTCGCTGTACCACTGATGCGCCGTTGCATAGTTCGGGTTCAATTCGATGGCACGTCGATGCTCGCGTTCCGCTCCGGCGAAATCATAATCGTAATAGATGACAATCTGACCGAGCGCGGAATGTGCTTCCGCCAAGTTGTCATCGAGCGACAAGGCTTGCAGCGCAGCTTCACGCGCTCTCAACCTCATTTCATGTGGCGGCGTTCCGGCATTCGCGAGCAACGCATAGGCATCGGCGAGTCCGGCGAAGGCGAGCGCGTAGTTCGGGTCGAGCGCGATGGCCTGCCGAAAGTATTCGATTGCTCTCCGCAAATCGTGTGGCGTGCGCTTGTTCCAGTGGAAACGCCCTTTCAGGTAAAGCTGATAGGCTTCTGTGTTCCGCGTGTAATTCTTCGCTAATTTATCATCATCCGCGCCCGTCAATTTTTGCCGCAACTTGGAGGAGACATCGCGCGCAATCTCGCTTTGTAATGAAACGAGATCGGTCAGTTTCCGATTGTACTGCTCGCCCCACAGTTGATTACCATTGCTCGCATCAACGAGCGATAAGGACAACGCCAAGTCATCGCCGCGTTGCACCATCCGCCCGTTCAAGATTGCCTGCACGCTCAATTCCGAGCCGACTTGCTGCGGTTCCACCTCTTTGCCTTTGTAGCGGAAGACGGAACTGCGCGCTTTGACCGACAACTGGGGCAGTTGCGACAGGCTGTTGATGAGGCTCTCGCCGATGCCGTCCGAGAGATATTCCACCTCCGGATCAGCCCCGACGTTGACGAAGGGCAGGACGGCAAGCGAATTGATGGAAGTCTGGTCAGTAGCGACTTGGCGGTTGCGGTTGAAATAAAAGTAGGCTCCGATTGCCACAGCCACAATGAGTGCCAGCGGAATGATGAACACAGAGACACTGACGCGGCGCGGCCCAATGAGAAGGGGAGACGGGGAGATGGGGAGACGGGGAGAGGACGTGACGGGAGGAGGGCGCGATGGGACGAAATCATTGGCGGCGACTTCGTTACTCTGCTCACTTCCGCGCTGTAGATTTTCCGTTTCCGCGCTGTGTAAGTTTTCCGCCGTCGCCGCGCTGCCGTGCTGCGTCTGCGCCTCAGCTTGATCGAGTGTTGCCACCGTGCCGCTGCCGTTCGCGATCTCGCGCACTGCGACCACAAAGCGATAGCCGCGCTTCGGCACGGTCTCGATGTACTTGTGTCCGTTGTGTTCCTCGCCCAACGCCTTTCGCAAGGTGTGAATGCAGCGCGCCAGATTCGCCTCTTCGACAAACGCCTCCGCCCACACCAACTTCATCAACTCTTCTTTCTCGACCAGATGCCCGCTGCGCTCAACCAACACGACGAGCGTCTCGAAGACTTTCGGCGTCAGCGCGACGGGCTGTCCGTCACGCAGCAGTTGACGCTCCGCCGGGTCTAAACGGAAAGAGTCGAATTCATACAAATTTCTGATTTCACGGCTCATCGCGGAGGTGGAGAAATTAAGGAGAAGTTTTGGAGAAATTTCCAAAGACCGGATGCGAAGTTTCAGTCTATATTCCGCACCGCAGACAGAAAAGCTGCGGTGGCCGTCTGAGACGGATGAGTTCCTTGCCAGACGCATTCTAGTGCCGGACGGCAACCTGAAGCAAACATCTCTACCGGAGCGGCAGCCTTTGGCAAGTCTCTGTCGCCGCTCGTCTCGGCTCCATCAGTTCTCACAAGCGCGAAACAGTAATGTCACGAAAGGGAGAAAACAGATCATGCACATGCCTAAAACTATCGTCACATCGCTATCAATTGCCCTGTTGTGCATTAGTTCAGCCACTATCGCACAGGCCGATACCATCACGTTCACCGGGAGTCGTGATTTTAGCGGCGGGCGAACGGGCGTTCCTAATCCAGCCCGGTGCGGCACCCCGGCCCCCCGTTCTTTTTGGTGACCCTCCCGCCGGCGTCGGGGCCTCTAACTTGGGGTCGTTCACCTCAACCGAGAGCCACTGCCTCAACAGCGCGACAGGCAACCTCTCCAACGGCCTGTTTACGTTCGATTTCGGCGGCGGCAACACCTTCTTCGGGACTTACGTGGGCACAACACTGTAAATGACCCACTACCATCTAGGTCAGGCATTGTTTTCCGACCGCATAGAGGAGAAAGATCATGAAATACTCGCAAAAATCACACCAGCGCTGCTTACCACAATCTGACTGTCGTGCTTTTTACGTTGTTATGCGTTTTAATCTGCGGCTCTCTTTCTCTGTCGCTAAAGGCGCAGACGAAAACATCCGACGAGCATGTGACGCCGCAGACTGTGTCGGGTCGTAACGGTAAGATCGCCTTCACGAGTACTCGTGACGGCAATCATGAAATCTATACGATGGAGGCGGACGGCACTAACCAGACGCGACTCACCAATAACCCGGGATTCGATATATCGCCGAAGTGGTCGCCCGACGGCACGAAGATCGCTTTCGTCAGAAGCATCGGCTTCCTACCATATGACATCTACGTGATGAACGCCGACGGTAGTAACCAGACGCGGCTCACCAATAATCGGGCGCACGGAGAACCTCCTGATTGGTCGCCCGACGGCACGCGCATCGTCTTCCACAGTGTTGTGGGTAATACCAGTGAAATCTTCGTGGTGAACGCCGACGGCACGAACCTAACGCAGTTGACAAACTCGGGCCGCAACTTCTCTCCGAGGTGGTCGCCTGACGGCACGCGCATCGTGTTCGACAGGTTTGGGAGTATCTTTGGAATCGTTGGAATCTATGTGATGAACGCCGACGGCAGCAACCAGACGCAGTTGACAAACTCGGGCTACGACTACTTTCCGAGGTGGTCGCCTGACAGCTCGCGCATCACTTTCACTAGCACTCGTGACGGCACATGCGACTTCAATTGTAATGTGGAAATCTACTCAATGAACGCCGACGGCAGCAACCAAACACGGCTCACCAACAACCCGCGTTTAGACGCCTTTCCCGAATGGTCGCCCGATGGTACTCGTATTGTGTTCAAAAGCCTTCGTGATAATAACATTAACATCTACGTGATGAACGCCGACGGCACTAGCCAGACGCGGCTCACCAACTACACGGAAGACCTCGATGTTATTTCGCCGATTTTTTCGCCTGACGGTATGCGCATCATGTTCTCCTACGGCTATTCGTTTGCCGGCGAGCTTATTTCCTCTGAAATCTACGTGATGAACGCCGACGGCAGCAATCTGGTCAGGCTCACTAACACCAACGGATACGAGGCAGAACTCGACTGGCAGGCGCTACCGCAGGCTGCCGCCAACCCCATTGACACTGTTGATTTCTTCGTCCGCCAGCAGTACCTCGACTTCCTCAACCGCGAGCCTGACACCGAAGGCCTCGCCTTCTGGACGGGCGAGATCACCGCCTGCGGCGCCGACCAGCGATGCGCCGAAGCCAAGCGGGTCAACGTCAGTGCGGCCTTCTTCCTCTCCATCGAGTTCCAGGAGACCGGCTATTTGATCTACAAGACCTACGCGGCGGCGTTTGGACCCACACGGATCGGCTCGACCGTACCACTGACGCTGACTGAGTTTTCGCCAGATGTACAGAAGGTCGGTTTGGGCGTGGTGGTCGGAGCGCCGGGGTGGGAGGCGAAGCTGGAAACGAACCAAGCCTTGT
>JACCUI010000139.1 GCA_013811945.1 Pyrinomonadaceae bacterium
GCGCGGAGTTCGCCGCCGCAATGCAGATTCGACCACCTGACCAAATGACGTTCTGAAAACGATTGGTAACGCTAGTATTCATTAGTAACCCGGCAGTTTTCACACAGTCTCGGTAGCGGGTGGGTCCAGGCTACTCATCTCTCAAGCCGCGGTCTCATGAGGTCAGTTACCATCTTCAGACTTTGATGATTGAGCATAGCTAATGAGGACCCACACGCTACCGCGTGGTGGTACTGACCTCATGGGCCGCGGCATGAGTGAGTCGCTACTCAAGACCCACCCGCTACCGCGTGGTAGTACTGACCTCAGTCGCGGCATGAGTGAGTCGCTACTCAAGACCCACCCCTGCAAGCCATTTGGACACAGTAGCTCAATTAGCTATAATGGCTACTAGTTTTGTTATGCGGAGGTTGTTATGGCCACATTGACCTTTAAAAACAGTCGCGGGGAGTTGGTTGACGTTCCCAGCGTCGCGGCTACACGAGTAAAAAATGAGTTTGGTCAGATTCTTGAACAGGCAACGCATACCGGCGCGGTCGCCATTACGCGACATGATACGACGAAAGCGGTGCTGCTTTCACTTGCCGAATTCGAGTCACTGGTCAGCGCTCGCTCTCGGACGCTTGACGCGCTTAGCAACGAGTTTGATGAACTGCTAGCCGGCATGCAGACACAAAAGTCTCGCAAAGGGATGAAAGCTGCATTCAATGCCTCACCGGCCCAGCTTGGGCGCGCTGCCGTAAAAGGCGCCCGCAAAAAGAAATGACAGCGATCACCGGCACCCGGCCATTTTGGATTGCGGTGGCAGAGCGGAGCGCGACACCGCTTTGGACGAGCCAGTCGGATCTCTCAAGCAGCGCCAGAACCAAAGCGCCGTCGTCGCTTCGCTCCGCCAGCGCACTCCAAAGAGCGGGGCGGTGAGCTCTCAACGCCAGCGGCCGAGTGTGTACGTTATTGCCGGCGTCAATGGCGCCGGCAAGAGCAGTGTTGCGGGGGAAACCTTTCGTGAATCGGGCGTTGATTACTACAACCCCGATGAAGCCGCACGACTGCTCGTGACGGCAAATCCCACTCTGACACAAACAGAAGCCAACGCCGCAGCCTGGCACGAAGGCGTTAGACTTCTTAAACGCGCCATCGACGAACGGCTCGACTTCGCGTTTGAAACTACGCTGGGCGCGAACACGATTCCACGCTTGTTAAGAAAGGCGGCAAATGCAGGCATCGAGATTTATGTTTGGTATGTCGGGCTGGAATCGCCCGAGCTTCACATCGCGCGCGTAAAGACGCGAGTAGCCCGCGGCGGTCATGACATTTCAGAAGAAGACATACGGCGACGTTATGAGCGCAGCCGCCTTAACCTAATCGATCTTCTGCCGGTACTGCCACCCCAACGCGGCTGCCGCGTTGGGGACCCCGGCCTTCGCGCACTCCGAATATTTGATAACAGCGCGGAAGCAGATCCTGCCGATGGTCAAACACCAAAACCGATACTCGTGCTGTCTATGGAACGAGGAAAGATTCTTGGGCCGAAAGACCTGACACACACTCCCGCGTGGGCAAAGCCGATTGTTGCTGCTGCCTTGAAACTTACTAGTAAATCGTAAATGTAAATCGTGAATTGAAGTAATCGGCCAACAGCAGACAGCAATCAGCAGACTAGCCAACTCGACGGGCGCGGATGGGGGCGCCGTTGATGCGCAGGAGGGCGTGAGTTACCTGGCCCCTGCGATCTCTCATGAAAGTCATTTGAGCGTCGCGGCCTTTGAGGAAAAACTCGCTCTCTGATTCGGGGAAGAGTTCTGCGGCCGGCCGCCTTTTATCATCAGGTGTTGCCACCAGCCGGTCGCCTTCCTTCGTCACGCTGAAAGTAAAGATCGGACTGTCATACTTTCCGGTGTAGTCGTCGTAAATTTTCGGGTCAACCTTAACGGCGGTGTGCTCCAAGGGCAGGGTCTGCAGATGCTCAGACAGAAGTTGCCACTGGGCGTGTGTCGACCCAACGGGCCGCTTCACATAGGTGCGCGTGTAACGCGCGTAGGCCGTTCCCCACTGGTTGTTGTCAGGGCTTCTTCTCTTTTCTATCCGCTTGCCAATCACGATCGCGGTGTCGCCGTTGACTCGGACCTGCACGTCTTCGCTCGTTAAGGTGAGCGTCGGATCTGCCGGCTCTTCTCTAAGGTAAGCTAAGAGATTGGCTTTATTGCCGACTCCTTCCGGGATGGTTAGAACAAACTCGTCCGCGATGAGGCGTTCCATTGCTTTGACATCACGCTTTAGGAGAGCGTCTCTTTGTTCGCGCTCGACTTTGAGTACCTCTTCTTCGACGGAACGTTTTTGCACTGCCTGCGTGGTCTGCGTTTGGGCCAGTGCGGACGCCGACAGAGCTAGCGCTAATAGCACCATTAGTAGAATGGATTTCATGATTGGATGCACCTCCGGGGAAGATTGTTGGAGCTTTGAGTTGTTAGATACCGTCTGGCAGGATTTGTTCCGGGTCAGTACCGCCTCCGCGGTAGCGGGTGGATCCCTACGTCCAAGGTGGCGCACCGCTTACCCACCCGCGAACACAGGGAGTTCGAGCCCTTGCCCGAAGATTACACTGCGAGTTATCCGAACGATTAATCTCAAAGGCTTAAGCGTTGGCGGCGGTTTTTCGCAGTCTACTAACGATCGTCATGAAGCTCGCAACTCGCGACGGATCGATCGTGTGGGACCAGTGTCCTCCACTTTGAACGCTGAACCGACAATGAAGCCGTCGGCTTCACCGTAGAATTCGGTTATGTTGTACGCACTGATAACTGAACCGCGACGGGAATTTCGGATTGCGGATTTCGGAATTAAGAGCAATGAGACTGGGCCTCTTTGACGTTGGCGGTGCTCGGTGGCTCGCCAGTGACGCTGCCCGTGACAATCACACAAATCCGCTCCCATGAACTCAACAGTGTGGGCCGTCGCCTCCAAACTGACGTCGGCGGTAATAGCGTGAGCTGAGTGTTTCTTCTTGACGTCAGCCCAAACCTGAACACGCGTAGCTCCAATCATTCGACGATAGCGCAGCAGCTTCAACTGCTGATGCCTGGATCAAACCCTCGTCGGCGACGTGGCGTACGCATAGCCTTCGGCGCGAGTGAAATGCCCCAGTTACAGTGCAACGTGGACAAACAAGAGAGCGAAAACCCCACTCAGGGCGAAAGAGATTCTGATAGTGGCCCCGTACGATGCTCAGGTTTCAGCGCTGGCCCAGAGACTTCCAGAAACATTTGGCAGAAAACCTCAGCAGCAAGGTTGTGAGGCTCGCTAATTTCGCGTCCGGTTCAATAGGCAGCTCTTGCGCTGAGGATCTCTCGATGAGCAGCGGCGGCGGCGGCAGTGTCCATGTATTCGTGGAATCTTATGACTTTTCCATCATTGACTGTGAACACATGCGCAAAGTCACCCCCGAACTCCCTGCCGTTAGATCTAACACGCCAGGAATATTGACCCAGAGCCACGACTTTATCACCTTGAGCGATAAACTCTCTTGGATCAAAATGCTGCACTTCTTGAGTACCAGCTAGTGAGGCAAAGAACTGCCCCATCTGTTCATGACCTCGACGTTTGCCCGCAAATGGCACATTCTCTATTTCTGGTAATTGCCATTCGATGTTTTCTGAAAGCAGATCTAGTAGAGCTCTGATGTCTCCTTTCTTGAAATTCTCGTAGACTTGTTTCACAAGTTTGACGTTCTCTTGCTTGTTCATACGGTCTCCTTCTATCAATACACCACCACTACAGATGTATAAGCTAGGTGCCTTTCCAGCGTTTGCAGGGATTGGTTTGCCGCGTTCAGAGAGGGGAGATCGGCCGTCTTAGATACCGATTTTTCTCCGCGCGAACAGGTGCCGACCTCTAAAGTCCAGGCTGGCGCTTCTCTAAGTCATCAACCCAAAGAGTGCGCTGTTCTTCGTTCATAATGCCGGGGGTGCTGTGCATGAAGGCTTCCTTTAACTCTGCATCGGGGGCAGATTAGAGCGGAAGCGACGTTGATGTTGCTGTTACCAGTATTCGGGTGACGAAATAAGAGGATTTTGCACTTGCACGATTCGCAAGTGACGGCGCGGTACCGTTGGTTGACGATAGGTTTGTTAAACATCGCGATGCCCTCCAGAACAGCTGGGACATCATCTGGAGGCTAGTTCGGAAGATTCCGATGCAAGCGCGGACGTGATAGGAGTGATCCTGTACTTGGAGACTATACTCCTAGTGGCGCCATTCACCCTAAGCATTGGCCAGTTACCTTTTTTTCGGGACAGCGCCCAATCCAACAAACACGATCCACGAAACTACACGAAGCCGCACGAAATTGATGTCCTTATTTCGAGTTACTTCGTGTCATTTCGTGGATCGCTCTACCACTCATTGCTGCTCACCAGTCCGCTTCGTCAGCTCGGTCGCTGTTCAGAATGTTTGCAGCCATGATGACGCCATGCTCAGTGAAAGGATAGGGAAGGGTTCGGAGAATTGGAGGTTTTGGAGGTGGTCGCAATTTGCGACCACCTCGTCCCTTTCAGTTTTCGTTAATTGAAACATGAAGTCTTCAGGAAACCGCCTTCCATTCCTTTTACTTGCCGACCGCGCAACTGACGACGATACTTGAGACACGGGCGCGCGGGGAGGCCCTGGAGTTGGACTGGAATGCTCTTTGCGCTATCCTTGAGCCCATGATCGACGAATCCCTCATGGCCAAGATTGTAAGTCTGAACCCAGCTGATCGTCTGGAGCTGATCGGCCCGGTTTGGGACTCACTCTCACCCAACGATCTCCCTGTTACAGACGCTGAAAAATCCTTGCTTGATGCTCGGCTGGCTGACATGGAATCCAATCCGGACGATCAGAGCCCCTGGCCCGAGGTAAAGAC
>JACCUI010000142.1 GCA_013811945.1 Pyrinomonadaceae bacterium
AGCGGTCCGCATAAGCCTTGTCGATCAGTCCGGCCACCGGCACCTTCACGAAATCCGCATCGCCCATGTACTCCGCCCGGTCGGCAAAGGCGCGGCGCATGGCTTCCACGGTCAGATGATGTCTGTCAGACGACGCCCAATCATGTTTTGCAAGGTCGAATCCCTCGAGAATGTTGAGCATCTCCAGGAGCACCGCGCCCCCGGACGAAGGCGGAGGCATCGAGAGGATTTCAAAACCGCGATACGAACCACGCAGCGGGTCGCGTTCCTTGGCTACATAAGCACGCATGTCCGCCATCGTTATCAAACCATTGTGCCGCTTCATGTCTTCCACGATTAGCCTTGCCGTCTGTCCCTGGTAGAACTCCTTTGGCCCGGATCTTTGTAATCGTGCGAACGTCGCGGCAAGTTCGGGTTGTCGAAAAACTTCGCCGTCACTGTAGAAGTTTCCGTTGCGTAGGAAAATTCTGCGAGTTTCCGGATAACTGGAAAGGTAATCGTTGCCGCGCAAAGAGCGTGCCAGAATATGGCCCATGGGAAAGCCTTCGGCGGCCAGCCGGCGCGCGGGTTCGAGGAGTTGGGACCAGTTGAGCTTACCTGAACCATATCTCTTAAGGGCCAGTTCCATTCCGGCAACCGTGCCCGGAACGCCGGAGGCTCGATAGCCCACCGTTGATGAACCTTCTCCTTTGAGTAGATTGCCGTCTTTGTCTAGATAGACGTTGCGCTGGGCAGCGGCCGGAGCCATCTCACGGTAATCGATGGCCACCGTCTTGCCGTTGCGCATTCGAATCATCATGAAACCGCCGCCGCCCAGATTTCCCGCAGCGGGATAGGTGACCGCGAGGGCAAAGGCCACAGCGATCGCGGCATCGACCGCGTTGCCTCCTCGTTTCATTACATCGACGCCAACTTGCGAAGCGATCTGGCTCGTTGAGGCGACCAGGCCACGCCTGGCGCGAACAGGATCGCGAGAGGCGGCTGCCGCGTTGAACGACCCACTCGGCCTGGCGAAAAATGTGCCTGTGAGAGAAAACGCGATTGCCAGAGTTAAGGCGGCGCGTTGAATCTTAATTAACGATTTCATCTTTCATCTCCAGAGTGTTTGCTAAAGAATCCACGCACCACCTGAATATCTGGTGATGTTGAGACTGTAAGACAATTGGATTAAACGATCGCCATGTTTGTCGATGCTTGACCCGCCTCCAGGGCCCGGTTGTGTTTGTCGGACTTGATCCAGCGGCTGCGCCCAAGCCGCTTGCCCCTGGCTACCTTCTGCCGCGCCTCCGGCGTTAGGTGAACCGTCCGGGGGAAAAAAGATTTTGCGGGTCGAGCTGATGCTTGATTCGTTTCATCACGTTCTCGGAACTGCCGCGACGGCCCCAGGCATCCACTGCGAGTTTTATCTCCTCCGTAGCGCTCTCAATAACCAGCGAGCCCCCAACCGACTCAGCGACAGTTCGCAGATGCTGGAGTTCGCTCGAATGCGCCGACGCGTCGGCGTGCACGGGTTCCATCATTCGCACCCGACCGTCGGCTATCCCGGCTTGCCAGAAAGACTTCGAGAAGGAGTCAAGGTATTTATCCTTAACAATCTCTATGAACTCTCCAAGCCGAGTCGGTGGTAGAGCTGCTCGCCAACTGAACGTGTCCTCGAGCTTCGTTGGTGCCGCGGCCAGGTTGCTCCAGAGGTCTTGATCGTCTGACTCGTTTTCAATTTCAGCAATTCCTGCTTCGCTACGAATCTCCGCGGATGCCTTCGCGATCTGATAGCTAACAGTCTTCTCGATGCCGGCGAATCTGGTCAACAACAAAACACTACCCATAGCTATTTCGACGCCGATTCGCCGCGCCAAAGCTGATGAAACCAGCTCGATTGCAACCGGAAATAATCGCGCTTTCTGGACCGACCGGGAAGCTTCCAGGACGCCCTCTAATGTTCCTTCAGCCAGTACAGTAATTTCTTTTGCTGGTCGGGGTCGAAGCTTAAAAGTCAGCTCAGCAATTAAGCCAAGCGTGCCATAGCTTCCGGTGAACAACTTGCACAGATCGTAGCCTGCCACATTCTTTACTACACGGCCGCCGGCCTTCACGAATTTCCCGTCGGGGAGAACTACTCGCATCCCAATCACAAAGTTCCGGGGCATGCCATAACCACATTTCTGCGCACCGGCCAAACCCGTGGCGACAACGCCTCCCAGCGTGGCGCGCCCATCGTCGGGAGGATCGAGCGGCAGCCACTGTCCACCCGGCGCTAGCGCTTGATTAAGATTTTCGAGCGTAACTCCTGCCTCTGCGCTGCCCACCAGATCCGCGGGCTCGTGATCGAGGAACTGGTTCAAGCGGGCGGTGCTGATAACTACATTTACCGGCTCGATTGGATTTCCAGCATTGAGCCAAGTGGAGGCCCCGGACGGCACAACTGCCCAGCCTTCACGTGAGGCGAGTTTCATTACCTCGCAGGCTTCTTCAATAGATCCGGGCGCTACAGAAAGAGAGTCGGGGACGCGGAGACGCAGGGACTCGGAGATATTTGCTTCACCTACGATGGCAGACAAATGCTTGGCGGCGTTGTCTGGATCGAAAGGCTGCCTGCCACTGCCCGCGGCTACGCCGCCCTCCAGTGCGGAATGGCTGTGCCTTTCCGGCCCGGAATCTTTTGGATTACTCGGCGAGGCTGCGCCTCGCTGTTGCAAAGTTAACTCTGGCGCACGCACAGACCCGGTCGCTACCACCACCCCAAGCGCGCTGCCCGCTTCGCGACCCTGGTTCGCTCCCGGTTCTGACAAGACACGCGCTTCGCCGCAGCCGCGCAGCATCGGGATGATTTTGCCGGGGTTACAGAGTCCCAACGGATCAAATGCCGAACGCAAGCGCAGCATGGTGTCCATGTCATCGTCGGAAAAGATCAGCGGCAGGAAATCTCGCTTGTCGAGGCCGACGCCATGTTCTCCAGTAATAGTTCCGCCAGCGGTGACGCAAGTTTCCATCAGCTCGCGTCCTGCCTCTTTCACGCGCAGCACTTGGTCGGGAGAGCGCGAGTCGAAACAGATGAAAGGATGCAGGTTGCCGTCACCGGCATGAAAAACATTGGCGAGTCGCAAGTCATACTTCGAAGCGATGCCATAAATTGAGGCAAGCACTTCGGGCAAACGCGATCGCGGGACTACCGCATCCTGAATCATCGAATCGGGCGCGATTCGTCCGACGGCTCCAAACGCTCCTTTCCGAGCCGCCCAGAGTTTCTTGCGTTCCGCTTCGTCTCGGGCGAGGCGACAGGTGCGGGCACGATACTCAAGACAAATGCTCCTCACCCGCTCTGCCTCGTCGTCGAGTCCCGCTTCAATCCCATCAAGCTCTACGAGCAGCGCCGCGCCAATGTCCAGGGAAAGCCCCGCAGCAAAGATACTCGATTCAACTGCCCGAATGATCTCACCGTCCATCATCTCCAAAGCCGCCGGCATTACTCCGGCTGCGATAATTGCCGACACCGCGTGGCTGGCGTCGTTCACTTCGGGAAACTCCGCCAGCAGTGTGCGCACTGCAGGCGGCACCGGCACTAATCTCAACGTGGCCTCGGTAGCAATCCCAAAAGTGCCCTCCGATCCGACGAAGACTCCCAGCAAATCGTAGCCCGATGCGCCTACTTCACTGCTTCTGAAATCAACAATCTCCCCACCTGCCAGCACTACGCGCGTCCCCAGAACGTGGTCGGTGGTCGTGCCATATTTCAAGCAGTGAATACCGCCCGCATTCTCGGCTATGTTTCCGCCGATGGTGCAGCTTCCCTGGCTCGATGGATCGGGAACATAGTGCAACCCCAGATGTGCAACAGCCTTCGACACATGAGCGTTGACCACTCCGGTCTGAACCACTGCAGTGCGATTTCCCTCGTCGATGCTCAGGACCTTGCGCATCCGAGCAAGTTCGATCACCACACCGCGGTTCAGCGCGAGCGCTCCGCCCGAGAGACCGGTGCCTGCACCGCGTGGTGTAAACGGAACAACTGCCTTAGCGAGCGCCCGCATGACCTCCGCTGTCTGTTCGGTTGAGTCTGGAAAAACCACTGCGCGCGGGCGATATTTGTGTTGCGGCAGACCGTCGCATTCGTAAACGATCAGTTCACTGGGCTCCGAAAGCACGGCGTCCCGGCCCACAATCGCGCGCAGATTTTCGACTAGGTTATCCAAAGTGTTTGGTTGGTGTCCCGGCCCGAGGAAAGCAATGATACACTACGTCTCCGATCTGCCAAGAATATTCCTAGAGTGGTGGTGTCGTAAATTGAATGGGACTCGATTGCGGATGCAGTCGTACAGAACCGAGAGCGATAGCGACCGCACTCAAGCCGGGTTTGATTCCACGTCAGGGAGTAAGTAATGGCGTACTTTGTAAGAACCTTTCATAATGGATTCGTCAGTTGAGTGCGGTCGCTACCACCACCCCAAGCGGGCTGCCCGCTTGGGGACCCCGGTCCGCTCCCGGTTCTGTACTGGATGGCTTCCATGCCAACTAGTTGCGTCCACAATTGATTTTTAGCGCCCTGACCAATCGGACTCGAAGAACCACAGAACAATCGAATTTACCTATAACTTCGCGCGCCTGTATCCGGGCCAAGGGCTTCAAACGCAGATGAAGATCAAACTCCTGTTCGTGGTATTCACAATAATCACTCTTATGGTTTCTGACTTCCCAACTCACGCCGACGATGGCGTCTTCTCGCCAACTCTGATCATCTTCAACGCAACCGTCCACACGATGGATCCGGTCAAGCCTATCGCCGAGGCTGTTGCCATTTACGAGCAACGCGTGGTCGCCGTTGGATCCAGTAAAGAGATCAAGAGAATGGCCGGCACCGGGACCCGCACAATCGACGCCCGAGGGCAATTGGTGTTGCCCGGGTTTAACGATTCGCATGTGCATTTCTTGAGCGGTGGGTTCCAGCTCGCGAGTGTCGATCTGCGCGATGCCGATACTCCGCAAGAGTTTGCGGAACGTATTCGGCGATTTGCCGAAAAGGCGCCGGCAGGCCGTTGGATTACTGGGGGCAATTGGGACCACGAGCGTTGGGCCAATGTTAATGGAAGCGCTCCGCTGCCCGTCAAACAATTAATCGATCGCTTCACCCCTAATACGCCTGTATTTGTCAGCCGGCTCGATGGGCACATGGCTCTAGCTAACAGCCTCGCCTTGAAGCTGGCTGGGGTAACGAGAGAAACGCCGGATCCACCTGGCGGTCTGATCGTGCGTGACGCTAAGACGGGCGAACCCACGGGGGTTTTGAAAGATGCGGCGATGAGTTACGTCTGGAAAATCGTTCCGGAGTCGAGCTTTGAGGAGAAACTCGTAGTCGCACGCGCAGCCACGGAGCACGCAGCCCGACTCGGCGTCACAAGCGTGCAGGACATGTCCGCAGGGAACGATGTTGGCGTTTACCAGACGCTACTGGATCGCGGTGAACTGAAGACGCGCATCTATGCGGTTTCACCGTTGCTTGCCTGGGAGCGTCTGGCGCGAGCAGGTGTAAGAGCACACTTCGGCAATCACATGGTGCGCATTGGGGGGCTGAAGGGTTTTTCCGACGGCAGCCTGGGCTCGACCACCGCATTCTTCTATGAGCCATACAAGGATGCCCCGAATACAAGAGGCCTTGCCGGCGATGAGATGTTTCCCGAGGGCGCGATGCGCACGCGCGTACGCGAAGCCGACCGCGCCGGGCTGCAGATCATTATTCATGCCATTGGGGACCAGGCAAACGAGTTGATCCTGTCGATCTTTGAGGAAGTAACCCGCGAGCATGGTGAACGCGATCGGCGCTTTCGCATCGAGCACGCGCAACATTTGCGGCGCGAAGATATTCCCCGCTTCAGCCGTGCCCGGGTAATTGCTTCGATGCAGCCTTATCACGCTATTGATGACGGCCGTTGGGCGGAGAAGAGGATTGGCAAGGAACGCGCGAGAACAACCTACGCTTTCCGCTCGCTTCTGGACGCCGGTACCACGCTCGCCTTCGGTACCGACTGGAGTGTGGCCCCGCTCGATCCGATGGCCAGTATTTATGCGGCCGTTACTCGTCGCACGCTCGATGAGAAAAATCCCCAAGGATGGGTTCCCGAGCAGAAGATCTCGGTTGAAGAGGCTGTTCGTGCTTACACCGTGGGTTCGGCGTATGCGGAGTTTCAGGACACGGTGAAGGGCAGCATTACTCCCGGCAAGCTAGCCGATCTGGTGATGCTGTCACGCGATATTTACAAGATCGATCCGAAGGAAATAGAAAAGGTAAGAGTCGTGCTGACAATTTTTGATGGCCGGGTAGTGTTCGGGGGATAGTAACCAAATGTAGAGTCAACTACGATCCACGAAATCACACGAAATGTCACTAAAAACTGTCTTAATCTAGGGGTTCACTCCAAAACACTTCGTGTTGGTTCGTGTCGTTTTGTGGATCGTTGCTTCTGCTAAATCCTGTTCAAACGACAACTTTGCTTCAGCCAAGTAGCTAGCGTATACGCACAGTGAAGCCGACGTCCCCGGTATTGTTTGGCGATGTTTGGCTAAGGTTGCCCGTAAAAGTCCATCTGATATTAGTGACCACACGGTCATACCCCGCGGGGGCACCTCCACCGCCACTCACCGGAGTGTAGGTCCAGCTCGCGCCACTATCGTTAGAATACCCCACCGCTACAGTGAGGCCCGTTGTCCCCAGATTAGTCGTCACTGAACCGATTTGGAAATCTGTGTCTGCAGGAATGGGATCAGTCACTATGAGGCCGGTTGCCGGTATACCGCCGGTGTTAGTGAAAATGATGGTGTATATAAGATCGGCGCCTGGCGACTGTGGGCTGGTGACATTAACGGATTTCAACAGATCAACCAGCGGCGGTGACTGAATAGTTACAGCAGCCGTGGCCGGAACGTTGTCTGAGGTACTGGTCGTGGTATCGATCTGATTAGAACCAAGATGGGCGATAGCTTGATTGGTGTAGATGCCCGGCACATTTGGAAGCACTACCTGGAACGTTAGATCTCTGGTCTGCACTGCCGGCACAGGAAATGACCCACTCCACGTGAGAGTAGCGCCCGCAATCGCAGGATTGCTGATGGCGACACCGTTAAATTTTGACGAGCTAGTTGTGTAGGTCGCATTGGCTGGAGTGGTAGGTAAGATGTCAACGAAATCATCCACTGTCATGGCGAACGAAGCCGTGTTGACGAGACGCAGTGTGTAGTCGACTGTACCGCCAGCGCTAAGAGAGGTGGGATTCGCGATCTTGCTCAAAGTGAGCGGCGGTGGAAGCGCCGTGATAGTGATCGTTTTCGTCCCGTAATCGTTGTTGTAATGATAACTGCTGCCGGAAAAGTCCAGTATCACCGTGCTGGCTGTAGTTGTGCCTGTTGACAGGATCTTAACTGTATAAGTGGTAACCACAGTGCCCCCAGCTTTTCCACCAGAATAATTCGGCGGACCAATACAACTGCGATAATTGGGACTCAGGGGATTATTGTCCCAGCCGCAAGCATCCGCGTAAAACTTATTGTTGGTACCACCGCTGGGCGCCGTGTACGTCGTGGCGATGGACTGTACCTGGAAGATAACATTCGGCAACTCCAGGAAAGCTTCGAGTTGGCTATAACGCAAACTCACAGGCGTGAAGGTCCACCTGGAGAACTCGGAAGGCGACTTTGCATCGGTCACAGGTCCCCAATGAAGAAGGGGAAGCGGAAGAAGCGGGCCCGTCTGCGGATGGCGTCACCAGAGAGGGTTGCACCAACGCAGGAGCGACCTGCGAAGGTCCTGGTTTCGCCTCCTCGCGTGAGACGAGGGCGAAGTTTTGACGCAAGAGTGCGCCGCCGCCAAGAGGAGTTCGCAATAATCTGGTCCAGCTGCGGCCAGCGAGTGTGCCGCTGTCCGAAAGCTGGTACCGACTCGAGACGGTGATGGGATCGAGTGAGAGCACCTGAGAGCCATCGCCCAGCGAGGGAAGATTATAGAGACCCTGAGAGTCGGTCACCACAGACTGGCCCGAGTGAAGATACAGTCTCACCTCCGGCAACGGCAGATCACCTTTGTCAAACGTGCCGTTGCGATTCTCATCAACAAACACCCGCCCGACAATTATCTGACGAGTTGAAAAAGCACCTGCACCCACCGCCACGGTAGCCCGCGCCGGTTGCGTCTGGTCGCGCTCGCCACTGGGAAACAACCCGTCGGCGACCGCCACGTTTTCCTGTTCGCCTTCGCGTGCGTTAGCTCCCACGCGCACGCGATAGAGCAAACTAGCGCTGCCGCCGGGTGTGATCTCACCGATGCGAAACAGAAGCTCAGAGCCGGTAATTTCAGGTTCTATCTGCTGGTCGGCTGTCGCGCCCACGGTGAGCCGCCCGTTGCCGCTTGCGTAATGAAATGAAATGGGCAGCCGGTCGTGAACTACTACTCCAGACACGGTCGCTGCCGTGGGGTTGTGGATTTCGACTCGATAAGCCACGGCGTCGCCGATTTCAACGCGCGCCCGATCCGCCGACTTGGTAATCTCAAGGCCACGCGGTTCAAACATCGGAATGTTGAGCGCGAGCGAGGCCAGATCATCGATGTTCACGTCCTCGCGCACCAGCTCGAAACCTCCGGCGGGCGCCAGCGGTTGGCCATCGAGCGCGTGCACGGTGAGTGTGAAAAGACCCGCCTGGGTTGGGCGAACAGCAATCTCGAGCATTCGTGTTGAATACCCTTGGGCGGTTTTTTCATGAAGTAGCGAGCCGGAGAAACTTGCGTTCCCAGTTGTTCTGCAAGCAATGCAAAACTAAAGCGGCCCATTGCCGGTTGCGTAGAGGTTTTCATTCTGGACATTTGGCGGAAAACCTATCCCCGGTGGAATGTTCAGACTGGCCGTCTCGCTCTGGTCGAGGAGAATCGCGACGCGGGCGCCTGGAATTGGCGCTGCGCCGCCGCCCCTTCCGGAGAAGACAGTGCCGAACGGATCTGTGACCACTACCGCTATTGAGCTGGTGGTAGGCGGAATGTTCTGACCGGTAAAAGTTGCGAAGTTGATCACGCCGACTCCGGCGGAAGTAGCGCCGCTCAACCGCGCCCTGAATGAGAGAGTGACTAGCTGGTCCGGCGCTACGGCGGCGAGCTGGAAGACCACTCGGCGCCCTTGGACAGTTCCTTCGTCGGTATCTTCGGCATCGGTGAGAATACGATTATCGAAAATTAGGGAGGAGGGCACGTATTCAACTTGGGAAGGAAGATCGTCAGTGACGACGACAGCGCGAGCCGCCACATCGCCGCTGTTGCGAAAAACTATCGAGTAAGTGAACGGGCTTCCGGTGCTGACAACTGCCTGGACGTGGCCGTTGACAGTTTTCAGCGGAGGTAAATTGATATCCGTTGGCGGTCAAGCGTGGCCCAGCGCCTAGAGCATTGATGATCGTGCCGTCGTCGGCAGGACTGCCGTTGATGCCATTGGCATTGGAGCGTGCGGTCAGACGAATCGTAAGGTTGCTATTCGCTGGTGAATCGTTGGTGTCCACGATGGCCAGCACACCAAGGCAGGTGCCGGGAGAGAGAGGCGAGGAAGCCGATCCGTTGATGGTTGCAAGCGTGTCGGCATCGCTCACTGTGCCGGTATTGTCGTTGTCGAAATAGAAATAGACCAGGTTGGCTGGTGCGTTAACCTCCGCATTGGTAATCGTGTAGCTATCCGGCGCATTGCCGGTGTTACAAATGCGGAACACGCGGCTAAGGGTTTCCTGAGGTCCCACTGCGGCTGAAGGCGCAGTCTCGTCTGGCGTGACAGACAGGGATGCTACAGCCTGGATGGTCATGGTGACCACCGGTGAGTAGGTTGAATAATCCGTCCCGGCGTCGTGTCGATAGGTGGCTTCCGCGCGATTCGAGATGACGCCGCCTGCCGTTTCTGTTCCGTCAGAAGCAAACGCCATCGTGCCCGCCTTGTGTCCCGTAACCATGACACTCAGGAGAATGATGACAAATGTTCTCAAGGACGCAGTCAGCATTAGAATAATGGTTGCGCGAAGGTAAGGACGAAAAGGAAGTTTCTTGCCCTCTAGTGTTGCTTAGGCGGCGCGGTTGATTCTCAAACAAAACTTGCATGAGAAGCGACCGTCCGCCTGAGTTGGGTAGCGTGGACAGGTGCCAGAGCCTGCGCTAGTTGATCTGACGCTTAAACGTGAAGACGCCTGACTGACCCGGTCCCACCGACGCGATCGTGTCGGTGAGCAAAGTCGAGCCGGCCACGTCGCCCGTGAGGGTTCCACCGTTCGTGTCGGTTGCACCGACGACGTGGGCGGTGGTCGAACCCCAGTTATTCGATGCCGCACTACCATCCTCCGTGATGACGATATTGCTCGCCGTCAAAGTGGAGTTGTTTGTGCCGCCCGAACTTGAGACGTTGGTGTAGCTGATCACCAATCATGATCAACTGCCAAAGGCTCATCAGCCTGTAAGCAAAACGATCGAAAGCCCGACCAGTAGCAAGTCTTTGGCAGATCTTCCTAAGACCGCCTTCACCGGGGCTCGAGTCCTCCCGTTTCAGAGCAAGATGCTACGGGAGTGAAAGAGGTTCGTCGGTTTTTCGCCGCAATAACCTGTAGACGAAATAGATCAGCAATCCCGCAGCTGCTGCGATGGCAGAATCCCGCGCTTCCTTGAGTGTGCTGTTGGAAAGGAGCCAAACGGAAAGCAGAACTGCAATGACACTGATAACAGTTCCACCCGGCACGGTGAACAAGGCGGAAGGTGCGTCCCTTTTCCGCCGCAGTGCGGGAAGCGCGGCGCAGGTCGCTCCGTATGCGAGCAACCTGGCAATCGTGCTTACGGTGAGTGCGTAGATTAGCGAACTGGAGAGTGTGAGGACCAGCATCAGGAGCGCGGTGAGAACGATGGCCACATACGGTGTGCGAAAGCGAGGGTGAACGGCCGCCAGACCTTGCGGAAGTGCCTGATCAAGCGACATCGCAAAAGGAATACGCGGAGCCGATAGGATCGCGACATTCAAGTTGCCAATAACGGAGGTGATCGCCCCCGCGGCAATGATGGAAGCACCGATTGGTCCCATGAACCGACTCGCCGCTTCAGCCAGCGGCCTTTCCGTACCACCAAGGTTTGGGAGAGTGCCGATGCAGACCACCTGGATAAGGATGTAGACCAAAGCCACAATCGCGATGGCCACGAGGATCGCGATGGGCAGCGTGCGACGAGGATTCACAATCTCGCCGGCGGGTACGCCCGCATTCTCAAATCCGGTGAACGCGTAGATCAGAATCAGCACCGAGGTTGAGAACGTTCCATAAGCGGGATAATCGCCGAGGGTGAAATTGTCAGGTCTCAGGAAGAAGAGACCTACGGCAATGAAGAGAAGCAGGGAAAGAAGTTTGGCAATGCTAAAAACGTTGCTGGTAATCGCCGCATTACGTACGCCGATGTAGTTGATGATTGTCAGAGAAATCGTGATTGCCGTGATCACGAAGGCCCGGCGGAACCCCGAACCAGCGGCCGGCCAGAAGAAGCTCAGGTAAACAATCAGAAGATTGCAGTTCGTGGCGTAGGCACTGATGCGAGCAATCCAGTTCATCCACCCCACTTGGAAACCGACGGCCGGACCGAAAGCTTCACTCGCATATCGGTAGGGACCACCGGTTTCCGTAAACCGGCTGCTCACTTCAGCGAAGCAGAGGATGATGAGTACGACGACGAAGGCGCAGATAATGAATGCGATCAAGCTATAGCTTCCGATTAGGCCATAAGCTTTCGCGGGTAAGACAAATATTCCGGCGCCGACCATGCTATTAATGACCACGCCGATCAGGTCCCACTGCCGAATGCCTCTGACGAGCCCTTCCTCTGATACTTTTTCCATGGTCTGCCTTATAATCGAAATCGTTTGCTGAAACAACGAATTTGATTGTCAAGGTGCAGCTTGGCGCAACCAGCCGGGTAGTCAACTACCGCTCCTCGGTTCTGTGGCAGAGGGTTATGACCGCATCCTAACCAAGGTGCACCAATACCGAGTCTTAGCCAACGCCACTTGGGGGCAACACCTCGCCCTCTCTTCCGGTTGCCTGAGATTCTCTAACTCTTGAGCCAGCTGATAACCATGAAACTAAAAAGCAATCTCACTCTTGCAATCGCCTGCTTTCTTTCAATTTCGATCTGTCTGACTGCGTCAGGTGGGGAATCTACTCAGCCGCCATCGGACATCATCGAGTCTGAGCGCACCTTGCAATCTCTCGTCGATCAAGCCACCAGAACCACCCTGGAGAAGTTTGCCGACAAAAACCTTAAACAGGATCAGCTGTCGATTACGCTCATCGACTTGCGCGAGCCGCAGCGTCCGGTAACCGCGAGCTACCGAGGCAACGAGCGCATATATCCCGCCAGCGTAGTTAAACTTTTTTATCTGGCCGCGGCCCATCGCTGGCTTGAGGACAAGACCATTGCCGATACCCCCGAGCTGCGCCGGTCATTGAAGGACATGATCGTCGACTCTTCAAATGAGGCGACCCAGTACATCCTTGATGTCGTGACCCACACTACCGGCGGCTACGAGCTGCTGCCGAAGGAGATGGAAAAATGGCAGCATCAGCGAAACGCCGTTAATCGTTACTTCACTTCAATCGGCTACACAAATATTAACGTCAACCAAAAAACCTTTTGCGAAGACGCCTACGGGCGCGAGAGTGTCTCACGTGGACCGAAGGGAGAGAATCGGAATAAGTTGACCACCGATGCCACAGCGCGTCTGATGATGGAGATTGCAACCGGAAAGTCCGTTACCCCGCAGCGAAGCGCGCAGATGATGGAGTTGCTCAAACGAGACTACTCAAACAAGAGCAAAGACGCGGAAGATCAGGGGCGCGGTTTCACCGGCATCGCTCTGGCCGGAAGTGAGGGTGCTCGGCTCTGGTCAAAGGCCGGATGGACCAGCACCACCCGTCACGATGTGGCCTACATTGAGCTGCCGGACGGTAACAAGTTTGTGCTGGCTACCTTCACCACGGATCATGCGAATGAGCGTGAAATTATTCCTACCGTGGCCCGCGTGGTGATTAGTGGATTGAAAGACTTGAGGTAGCGCTCGCGCAGTACTCCTTATTGGAAGAGGAACTCACGGCTATTGCATAGTCGGTAGTCTGCTGGAACATTTCATCCCGGGGAGGTGTCTAACCGTTTGCAAGGGATTGACCGCGCGCATGTGGCCGAGATGCCAGCGCTCCCTGCGAGGAAATATGTATGGCAACTACCACCACGACAGAGAACAAACCATTCATAAATGTGACGCCGCTGATCGATGTGCTTTTAGTCTTGTTAATCATCTTCATGGTAGCCGTGCCTTTGAAACCCAGTCGCTTTGCCGCGAAATTACCCGCTCCGCCCGAGGATCAGATTGTGGAACCAAATCCGAAGACGCTGTTAGTTACTATCGAACTCGATCGCAGTCTGAAACTTAACTCACTCACTGACATGGGAAGCATAGATGACACGACGAAGCTGAGCGGCGTGCTGGTAAAACTTTTTCATGAGCGGGAAGTGCACCACGTCTACAGAGACGAAATGCTCACCCGTCCGGAACTACCCGAGACCTCTCGGATCGAACGGACGGTGTTCATCAAGGCTCCGCGTTCACGGCCTTACGGCGACGTGGCAAAGGTGATTGATGGCATCAAGGGCGCCGGCGCGAATCCCATCGGACTCCAGGTGGACAATCTGAATTAGTGGGAATGCTCTGTTTGCTTAAATGATAGATCGTAAATACCGGCGGCAAGAAGCACCTAATCTCCAATATCATTTCGTTTTGCCGGAAAGACTCCTCTTAAGTATTTGGACCAGGTCAATCACATTCCATTTATCACGTTCTTCGCTCTCGACTCGGACAACATTGCTTGCCTTAGCTTGTTTGTTCTTGACAAGTTTCAGGAGCGCTTCCGTTTGTTCATCTTTAAGCTTGCTGGGAGAGTAATCCCTTTTTGACTTCTTACTAATCAACGTCTCGAACCTGCGCACCGTGGCCGGCGGGACTTTCTTCTTTTCCGGTAGACCAACCTGTGCGGGCGAGCGGATTTCATCGGCAAATCGCATTGTCTCAGCGCGAAGAATACCATGGTCCGCAAAGATGGCCACCAAGTTCTCCTTACCACGCATCACGAAGGTTGCGATTCCAGCTTGGGCGGTCTCTTCCATGGCTTCCACCAACAACTTATATGCCTTTTCTGAATTTGCAGCGGGAGTGAGGAAATAACCGCGCTCAAAATAGAGTGGTGAATTGAGTCTTCCTTAACGAAGCGTGTCAGATCGATGTCCCGGGTCTTCTCCGGCGCCAGGTGTTCCAGTTCTTCATCCGTTGCAACCACGTATTTTCCGTTATCGACCTCATACCCCCGCACCATCTCGTCCGCGTCGAGATCGCGCTCCGTTTTCTCGGAGTAGTACTTGCGCGCCAACGGCTCACCCTCCGGGCTTAGCATACGCAGAGGGGCGCGGCTGGCCTGGTTGGCGGGAAAGAGATTTACCGGGACACTAACCAGCCCAAAGGTCAGAGTCCCCGACCAAAAGGGTCGTATGCGTGAATCGCCGTCGGTCGATTCCTTCTTCCTGGTTGCTCTTTTAGGCGGCACGCTTCCTCTTTCTCAATGCTTCAATGCTCTTAGTCAGCACACTGTCGAGGGAAGTAGTTTTGCGTTTCGATTTCACAGCCGTTAACCTGGGCGCTCGACCCTTGGCCTTGCGTGCAATAAATTCCATGACGCGTTCTCGATACTCATCTTTAAAACCCGCCGGGTTGAATTCGCCTTCGAGCAGACTCACGAGATGCTTCGCCATATCGATTTCCTTTCGTGGCCATGCGATATTCGAAGAGCCGATGGTGAACCGTCGTCAAAAGCTTGAGAACTTCGCGAAAAAGTATCTTGCCCGAAACGCTGCGATCGAACTTTCACCCCAGACGCTGGACGCCTCCATGGCTTTCAAGTGGCTGTCTGATCCCAATGTCAGACTCGATGGTGTGATCGCGAAGAAACTTGACCTCCCTTACCGATCGGGCGAGCGAGACGGCATGCAGAAAGTTAAGAATTTGCGCACGGCTGATTGTGTAATAGGCGGCTTTCGCTATGCCTCAATCGGCAAAGTTGTGGGGTTGCTGCTTCTTGGTTTGTATGACGACGACGGTTTGCTACATCACGTTGGTTTTACATCGAGCTTTAGTCAGGCAGAAAAGAAAGAGCTACGAAGAAGTTGGAGGCGCTGGTTAAGCCGCCCGGGTCCACCGGCAATAAACCCGGAGGACCCAGTCGCTGGAGTACGAAGAAGACAAGTGAATGGGAGCCAATGGCGACAAAGCTAGTAGCTGAAGTTCAGTATGATCACTTCACCGGCGGTCGCTTCCGCCACGGAACAGGTTTCTGCGGTGGCGCCCAGATAAGAAGCCGAAGCAATGCGGCTTTGATCAATTGAGACCTTCCGACCGGTGGTGAACTCCGCTCACCTACCACGGGATTCCAGCCCCCTGGACTTCATGGAAAACCTGTGGAAATCCCCTCTAAGTCCTGCACGCTAACGAGTCACAGGTGACCAGCACTAGGACAATCTGCTGGCTCGAAAGACCCTTTATCGTCTCAGCAGCGTGTTTATTGGTCTGGTATGCAGGTTGATTAGATAATCACAGGACGAGCAGCCGAAAAACGGAGGAGCAAGGATTCGCACGCTTCATTCGCACGTTTCAAGGGACTGACCACCCTCTAGATGGTGCCCGAATTCTCCGCGACAAATGGACGTAAGAAAACGACGCTTAGCACATGCCAGTCTTTTTGGCACGGGTGCATTGGCGAGTCAATTTCGTTTGTCCGTGATAGTAGCTCATCCAGCTGACGAGATATTTGGCGCCGGAGGCTTGATTTCAAAGTTAAGTGACGTAACGGTAATTCACCTGACCGACGGCGCGCCGAATGACAAGCAAATTGTTTATGAAGCCGGATTCGAAGGTCGTGCAGATTACGCTCAAGCGCGTCGGAGAGAATGCATTTCGGCTCTAGCGATAGCTAACGTACCGGCAGACCGCATTCTCGAGTTCGACGTGGTTGACCATCAGGCGCCACACTTCTTGACCGACCTCGCAAAAAGAATTACGACCTTGCTACAACAGTCCGCCCCGGACATTGTCCTGACTCATCCTTATGAAGGTGGTCACCCCGATCACGATGCAGCAGCTTTTGCTACGAACGCCGCCGTGCGTTTGTTAAAGCGCCATGGCTTTAAGCCACCTATGCTTTTTGAAATGGCTCTGCATCCAGCGAGAGACGGAGAAAGGAGGGTCCTTGATTTCCTTCCCAGCTCGGGTCGCGAGACAACGACTTTTCTGCTCGACGAGGAAGCTCAGAAACTCAAACGCCGCATGTATGAGTGCTTCGCAACTCAGCGGAAATCGGTAAAAGAAAACCCGCTTGGCCCGGAAAGGTTTCGACGACCGCCGCCATATGATTTTACGCTGCCGCCGCAGCGTGGAAAATTGAACTACGAAAACTTTGACCTGGAATTCACACGGCAGGAGTGGCAATTATTAGCGCGCAAAGCATGGAGTGATCTCTTTCCGGAAGAGGCAACTGCGCATTAGACTTAGCAGGCAGCTGAAAAAACAAACACCATCCTCGAACAGGGAATGGATGCCTTAATACGAGTTACTTCGCGTGATTTCCTAGCACCCCACTCGGGCACCACGCGCGGCGACCCGGTGTGGATCACTTTACTGCTTTTATTGTGCTCACCACCTTTTCTGCAACCTGTTAGGTCTTGGTGTTCGTCTCATCAGCTCTATTTAGAAACAAGTTTTCCTTTATCAAGGCTTTGTTGATTGCGAATGCGGCTTCTGCCCCCTCCGCGGCAGCCACTATCGCCAGTTGTACTGCTCGCGAAGCGTCTCCAGCCACAAACAGCCCGGGAACATTCGTCATCTCATACTCCCCGGTGCGAACGGCGCCCCGGTCCGTAAACTCGCAGCCTAGTCTCGCCGCCAAATCACACCGCTGATCCTGACCTGTATTGAAGAACATACCTCGGCGGAAAAGCGCATCGCCATTGGCAAAGACGATACGCTCGAGCTGTCCGTCCGTACCCTCCAGGCGGGCAATACGCTCCTCGCGCACTGGAATCTTGAGCTCGGTGAGTTGGTCGCGGTCGGCGGTCGAAAGCGTAGCCGGGCCATCAGTGCAGACGATCAGATCCCGGCTCCATCCGGTAAGCTCCACAGCCAGACCCGCACCTCGGTCTTCCCGTCCATAAATCGCAATCGGCTGATCGCGCAGCTCCCAACCATCGCAGTAAGGACAATGAAAGACGCTCCGACCATACAAGGGCTTCAGCCCTTCGATTTCGGGAAGGTGATCGACGACGCCGGTGGCAAGTAATAGCTTCCGCGAAGAAACCACCTCATCGTCGACAGTGATTTCGAATCCATCGCCGACCCTGCGCGCCTCCGTGACTTTATCGGAACGCAGATGAACATTCGCGTAGGGGCGCAACTGTTCACGTCCGATGCGCAGCATGTCCGCCGGCTCTATTCCGTCGCGAGTAAGATAACCGTGGAGGGCACGCGATGCGGCATTGCGCGGAAGCCCCGCGTCACAAACGAGAACGCTTCGGCGGCAACGTCCCAAGATAAGTGCCGCGCTGAGACCGGCAGGTCCAGCACCAACGATAATCACGTCAAACATACGATTTCGATTTCTCCTCTACCGAGATTGTGAAAACAAAAGCGAACGCAAAGGGCTGATCGATCCAGCCCTTGCCCCTCGCAGTGTGGGCTTCTGAGACCGCAGCGGACGGCAGATAGTAACCCAGCACTTAAGGGCCTGCGTCAAAACTCAACCTAATTACGCTGAAAGCGTTCGCAAATTGGAGCCCAGGGTTGCTTCAACCCTGGGACTCTGGCTTTCTCGATAACGTCTAACTCTTAAAGAGTTCGCGAGTTTGCGGTTGTCGGCACCGTAGCAAACACCTTCGGCGTTACGATTTTTGGGGGCAGTGCGTTGACCCAGGGTTGAAGCAACCCTGGGCTCCGATTTGCGAACGCTTTCAGCGTATTCGCAGCCCTTTCAGCCTGCCAATTAGATTCGGTTCTTGTGGTCTCAAACGTTCACTCTCGGTCCTGATCAATCAAGACACAGGCAGCACAAAAGGATTCCGATTAAAGAGATCGCCTTGTAGTATACTGCCGACCGCTCGACGACAGCTGAGTTCGTCAGGTAAAGATGCGCGTTCTAGGAATCGATCCAGGAAGTGATACGACCGGATGGGGTGTCATCGAAGGAGACGGCCGGCATTACCGTCTGCTGGAGTATGGCGCTATTAGATCTTCGTCGCGCCAGAAGTTTCCCAGGCGCCTGTTGCAGATTTCTAACGGGATCGAAGAAGTGATCGCTCGTCACAGTCCTGAAGCTTGCGCGCTCGAAGACGGGTTTCTCGCCACAAACGTCAAAGTCACTTTAAAATTGGGGCAGGTCCGCGGCGTTGCGATGCTGGTAGCAGAACGAGCTGCGCTCGAGGTTTACGAGTACTCGCCGCGGACCGTGAAACAAACGGTGGTTGGTTACGGCAACGCGGAAAAGCAGCAAGTGCAGGAGATGGTTCGCGTACTGCTCTCACTAACCAGTGCGCCGGAGCCGCAAGACGCCGCCGACGCTCTCGCTGTGGCCATTTGTCATTTTCATCATGCGGGTCTAACTCAACGCCTCTTCGCTGCGGAAGCGCGAATCAAACTCACCGCTTCAGCTGCAACTCGCCGGCGCGTGTCTCGATAAGAGGGTTTGCCTACACAGCCGGCTTGGATCCGGCATGGTGGTTGCCAACGCGCCGGGGTCTGCGGCATGATGCGGAGGCTTAGTAAACCTCACCTTGCTAAGGAGATAATCATGATTCTTTGTTCCTCACATCCCAGAATTTCCTCGATCATCTTGACCACAGTTAGTCTCGTGTCCGTTCTCTCTACCTCGGCTAATGCTCAGAGACGAGTTTCAGGGCGGGGCATTGGTACTGTGGGTATTGTGGTTGACGAAAGACTTTCAGTACTGAGAGTTTCGCCAGATCTCTCTGGCAAATTTCTGCGTCGAATCGGCCGGGGCCGCGCTGTCAGCATTATCGGTCAGAATCGCAGTCGTGATGGAATACTCTTTTATTCTATTATTGTCAGCAGACGCACCCGCGGCTGGCTGCAAAAGGAGGCCGTTATCCTCCCGCGCAGGGTAGGCGATGATGAACGCTTGCTGCGCCTGATAAATGCTTCCGTGGACTTCGACCGCGTGGTGCGCTCGCGAATTTTTCTCGATGCATTTCCGCACTCTCGTTTGCGCCCCCGTGTGCTTTTGCTTTTTGGAGACGCAGCCGAACAGGCCGCCGTTAGGCTTTCGCAGGACGCGTCGCGAAGACTTAACGTCGAGGAAATGCAGGCCAACGATGCGCCTAT
>JACCUI010000151.1 GCA_013811945.1 Pyrinomonadaceae bacterium
CAGGCCTCAGATAATAACCTGTCTGGGGGACCAACTCTCAGGCCGCATGACACAGAGTTTCTGGTTTCCATATGTGCTCGCCGCTTCGGCGGGCTGCGCAGCTGACCTGCAAGTTATCCGGGCTTGAGCCATCCTCTTGGACATTCCTGAGTCTTGACACAGTCTCGGGAGCGACCAATGCAGTGTTCGAGTGCTGCCAACAACTCTCTGGTTCAAGGGGCCTCTGTACGAGAACTTTATACCTTGAAATGCCACTGTGCTTGGCATAGCATGACAGCCCACACGAGGATCGGGTTCCTCAATCCACACCGACCGGAGTAATCACTACCACGCTTAAAATCCGGCCTTTAGTGCTAAATTACCAAGAACGCATGATCGGGCAGACAGTTTCACATTATCGGATCGCGGAAAAGCTTGGTGAGGGCGCCATGGGCGTCGTCTACCTCGCAGAAGATACTCACCTTGGGAGACAGGTTGCTATCAAGTTCTTATCTGACGCACAGGATCACCACTATCGCGCACGCTTTTTACGTGAAGCGCGGGCCGTCTCCACACTCTCTCATCAGCATATCGCAGTCGTCCACGATTACGGGGAAACACCAGAAGGTCAGCCCTTTATCGTGATGGAATATATCAAGGGAGAAACCTTGAATGACCTGCTGCATTCCAGCGCGCTGACAATCACACAGGCAGTGGCAGTTATCGAAGCGGTAGCAGAAGCCCTGACCGCGGCTCACGCGAAGGGGATAATTCATCGCGACATCAAGCCCTCAAACGTCATCGTCGATAAAGAAGGCGAAGTCAAGGTGCTTGACTTCGGATTGGTAAAGCAGCTGCACGAGGAGCATGAGCCAGGTTCTGGCCCAGACGCCAACACACTGCTGGCGCGTACGAGCAGTAACGTAATCATTGGCACGCCCTTGTATCTTTCACCGGAACAGGCAATGGGTGCGGATGTCGATGCGCGCAGTGACCTATTTGCCCTGGGGGCGCTGCTCTACGAGTGCCTGGCTGGTAGACCGGCATTTTCAGGTGGAAGCGTTATTGAAATTGGCGCGCAGATTCTGCACTTCAATCCGCCTCCTCCATCTTCGATAAACAAGCGTGTACACCCGGAACTCGATCGCATAACGCTCAAAGCCCTGGCGAAGAAACCCGAATCTCGTTACCAGACAGGCGCGGAAATGGTTGCCGATCTCCGGGCCACTCATAAGATGCTTGATAACGAGGGCGGTCATCGAACGCAAAGGCTCGCAATGTCGAGACCATCCCATTCAAGCTCCTTTAAGAGCATCTCCGACTCGCTTCGACGCCCGAGGCTGTCTATCAGCTTTTTTGTTCTGGCACTCATCGTTGTCGTTGCGGGCGTCTGGGCCACCTTCCAATGGCTCAGAACCAGGGCCCGCGTGCCATTTCAAAACATGGGAATGACTAAACTCACCAATACAGGAAAATCGTTGCGTGCCGCAATCTCACCTGACGGTAAGTACGTCGCCCAGGTTGTAAGTGAGGCCGGACATCAAAGCGTTGTCGTGAACCACACAGCCACTGAAAGCAGCGTTGAGATCGTGCCTCCCTCAGAAGTGCGATACCTGGGTCTGATGTTTTCGCACGATGGCAATTACATCTATTACGTTACGACCGAGAAAAACGGTCTTGGCTTGTTGTATCGGGTGCCGGTGCTGGGCGGAGCCATCAAGAGAATAATGTCGCACGTGGACAGTCCGATTGCCCTCTCTCCTAATGATAAGGAGGTTGCCTTTGTCCGCTATAGTAAGGGGGAAGGAGAATACGCCTTAATAGCTGGCCAGGCCGATGGCACAGCGGTAAAGAAACTTGCCACTCGTAAGAACGGCGAGCTTTTTTCGCTTGAAGGAGGACCGGACTGGTCTCCAGACGGCAAGACCATCGTTGTTGCTGACGGCTCGTTCGTTGGCGGGTTTCACATGAACGTGGTTGTGGTCGAAGTCGCGGACGGGACTGAGAAGATAGTCTCATTACCCAGGTGGTATGGAGTGCTGCAAGCGCTCTGGGTCAAGGATGGCAGCGGCCTGATCATCGCCGCGGCGGAAGAATCAGTAAGCCAAATACAACTTTGGTACGCGTCGTATCCTTCGGGCGAAACGCAAAGAATTACTAACGATTCCAGCGATTACCTCAGCATCAGCTTGACTGCCGATTCGAACGAGCTCGTTGCTACTCAGCAAAGCCGGCGGAAGACAATTTGGGTGGCGCCAAACGGAGACGCAAACCGAGCCACCCAGGTCGCTTCGGCGGTCGGTAACACTTACGGACTCGCTTGGACACCTGATGCCAGAATCATCTATTCAACAATGGCGAGCGGCAAACTCGATCTTTGGAGCATTCGATCCGAAGGCACCGGGAGGACGCAACTTACCGTCAATGCGGGATCCAATTATCATCCAACGGTCTCCCCTGACGGCCGCTACATATTTTTTGCATCAAATCGCACCGGAACCTTCAATATCTGGAGAATGGATGCAGATGGCAGTAACCCGAAGCAATTAACGAGCGGCGACAGCGATTTCTATCCGGATCCTTCGCCAGACGGCCAGTGGGTGATTTATCAAAATGGCGGAGCCGGCTTCGGAAAACCGACGTTATGGAAGGTGGCTAAAGATGGTGGAAAATCTGTTCAACTGACCGATTATAATTCAAGCGTGCCTGCAGTCTCTCCCGATGGAAAACTGATCGCTTGTCGCTATTGGGACGAGACTTCCAACTCACAAGCGGTAGCTATAATTCGATTTGCCGGAGGGGCTCCCATTCATACCTTCAAGATCTCTATCCATGAATGGCAGCGAATTCGCTGGACGCCTGATGGGAGTGCACTGACCTATGTGGATATTCGCGGCGGCGTCTCTAATGTTTGGAAACAACCACTCGAAGGGCGGCCCTCCCAGATAACCTTTTTCACGTCGGACCAAATCTTTTCGTACGATTGGTCACCCGATGGAAAGCAGCTTGCGTGCGAGCGCGGTCTCGAGACAACTGATGTCGTCCTGATGAGCAGCTACAGGTAAACCGGTGTCCGACCCGGTTCTCAGACATAAGGCCATTCAGAACCTTTTAACAGCCCGGTGGAAATGGACAAACCTCTTCCAGTACTTCGGTCAGCGTGTTTGAAAGAGCGGTACTCTTCGTTTGGTTGGCGGCCAGCAACGCCTGCAACGCTTCGGCGGTGTCGGTCGTCGCTTTGTTAAGCGCTCGAATGTTCTCCTCAAGGTACGCAACGCGCTCTTCCAGGGTTTGTTCAGTCATTTTTTCGGCTCCTTCTTCGTGGTAGAGACTAAGCCTCCGGTTCGAACATTGACCACTTCAAGTTGATTATGCGAGACCGATACGCGTCCCGGAAGACTGGACGACAGTTCGCTGAGACGGGCTTATACTGCGCCCGCAGGCCATTGTCAATACGCGATGAGATTTACATACGCATGAGATGCGGTGAGACTCGTACGCGATGAAAACATACGCGACGAGACATTCTATTTAGACATTAAGAAGGCAGTCGATAAGCCAGTTCGGAGTGGGTCAGTTTGGGTTTCGGGACATCATCCCGAAGGGATCAAAGTTAATAGCCGTGGGCGAGCGTCACGCGACGCCCACGGATAAGCAAGAGAAAAGTGTCTGACCCTGAAGGGGTCACAGTTTCGGGCCGTGTTTGACCCCTTCAGGGTCAGGGATTCTTTCTCCGATCCTCCGTCGGCGTCGCATAAAACGCTCGCCCACGGCTATTGACTTGAATCTCTTGGGGATTCGAGGACCCCACTAGGCCTATCCACAGACGCAAAGTGCTTCTACCCGCACTCCCGGCTAAATCCCCAGGACGTTAATCAGTTCCTGAACCGCTGCCGCGCTCTTCTGCAACGCAATTCGCTCCTCGGCCATCAAGTTAATCTCGATTATCTGTTCCAGACCTTTCGCGCCGAGTTTGCACGGAACACCAACGTAGAGACCGTTGATGCCATACTCACCTTCAAGGTAAGCGGCGCAAGGAAGGATCTTCTTCTTATCTTTCAATATCGATTCTGTCATCTCCACGGCCGCCGCCGAGGGTGCATAGTAAGCCGAACCCGTTTTCAACAAACTCACAATCTCAGCGCCGCCATTAGCGGTTCGTTTTACGATCGCGTCGATCTTGTCCTTGGGTAGCAACTCGGTAATGGGAATTCCTGCGCAGGTTGAAAAGCGTGGCAACGGAACCATAGTATCGCCGTGGCCTCCGAGCACAAATGCGGTCACGTTCTCAACCGAAACATTTAACGCCTCGGCCAGAAAGCAACGCATGCGCGCGGCGTCCAGTACGCCGGCCATGCCGATGACCCGATGCTTGGGAAAACCCGAGCGGCGCAGGGCCACCTGGCACATTGCATCGAGCGGATTTGAAACGATAATAAGAACTGACTCAGGCGACCGCTTGACAACCTCCTCCACCACCTTCGTAACGATATCAGCATTGGTTTTCAATAGGTCGTCTCGGCTCATGCCCGGTTTGCGCGGCAGTCCCGCTGTGATGATGACCACGTCGGAGTTTTCGGTGCCCTCATAACTATTGAGACCGCTGAGGCGGACATCAAAGCCCTCGATGGGCGCGGCCTGGGCCAGGTCTAACGCCTTGCCTTGCGGCACACCTTCAACGATGTCGACGAGGGCTACATCGCCCAGTTCTTTTGCAGCCAGCCAGTGAGCAGCAGTCGCGCCGACGTTGCCCGCCCCCACAACAGTAATCTTATTTCGAGTACGCATCAGTTCAGTCCTTTCCGAGGCAGGCAAAGATGATCCAAACTTCGGTTGTCCCTGCAAGGTCCTTCTATGGAGAATGTTAGGATTTGAAAGAGCGCGAGTTTACAAGTGCTCCCGCGAGAGTGTCAAGAATTGGACACTGTAAGGAAGTGAGCAGTTTGTCACAGTGCGGGATCCCAAAAGAGTCTCAAGCCCAGCTAATTTGCAAGTCAGGAAGGCGGACCCTGTCCCCGCTCTTACGACGAGAAGAAGAATCGTTAGAGTAGCCACTCAAGTTATCACCTCCAACGGTGCTCCTCACATGTCTCGCAAATGGTCGAACCTCAATCTCCCATGGTGTTTGCCGGGTGGCTTTAAGCTGAGGCGGGGACAGGGTCCGCCTTCCCGACCTGCAAATTAGCTAAGGTCCTTTTGGGGGCTTTCCCGCAGCCTCTACCGCAAAGGTTAAATTAGGATGAGCATCTTAGATCACTTCAAGAGGTTTTTCTGGGGACAAAGGGATTCCGATCCAGACAATACAGATCCTGAGTGGATGCCGGATGACGACGTCGATCCGTTCAACCCTTTCCCGGAACCAGTCACAATCGAAATCACGGATGTAATCGACTTACATACACTGCACCCTCGAGACGTAAAGCGGGTGGTCGAAGAGTATCTCGAGCAGGTCCACCAGGCGGGTTTTCGCAGCGTGCGTATCATTCATGGAAAAGGGATCGGTGTCCAACGCGAGATCGTTCGCACTGTTCTGGCCAGAACATCGTTTGTGGACACTTGGACTGACGCCCCACCGGACGCAGGAGGCTTGGGTGCAACCATTGTTCGACTTTTGTAAATCAGCGTCGGCTCCGACTGACGGCAGCGTTGAACGGTACTCGCCGGCGGAAAGGAAGGTTGACCATCCCCGCACTGATGAAGTTGCCATTAAACTGGTCGAGTTTAGCTAGGTTGCAATGTTAGGTCGCCCGAGAAGGGAAGACAACTCGCGAACGTGGTCAGCGTCGTGATCGCGCATCATGAGGACGAGCCCTCGGATGGTAACGCTCCCCACGCCCTCCAAAGTGCCCTCGCGATGGAATTGCTCAGTCTCCAGACCTAGTAGTGTTTGAGTGTTCTGCTTTCGCGCTTCGGCGAAGGCGTGCAGCGCCTTCGACAGGTCTTGACGGTGGTATTCGCGCTCGACAGCCAGGCGTCTGCCATCGATGTCCGGCAGAAGCGGATTGTTCTCCCTCAGGATTTTACTGATACGGGCCGTGTAACCCTCGATCTCAATGTCGCGTAGATGACAAACGTTCTCGATTACAGAAAACTCTTCAGGGGAATTTTTAACTCTGAGTTGAGGTCCTGAAAGGTCCTTTACCAGACCGGCCACTGTCTTGGGGGTCTGCGTGAGAGCATCTATCAGGTCTTGCAAATCTTCTGGGGGCATCAGTCGGTAATGGCCTTTCGATCATCGTAATCCCATACCTCATGACAAACCATTCTGCTTCATATCGCGCATCGCAGTAGGGCACTTGTTTGAGGCTTCTCAAGCTTGCTGCGGCGAAGGGCTTCCATTGTTTCCTTGCTCCCGTCCGCCGCAACACGTTGTAGACACTTCTACTTCACAGTGCGGCTGGAACTAACGACGGCATTAACTTAACTTTGATCTCAGTCATTCAAAGTATCTATCTGGCCTGCACTCGCTCGATTTCGTGTGGTGAATACGCGAGCGGGAAATAACACTCAAAGCAGGTCAGAACCATCCGGCCACATTGTTAACTGACTACCGGAATAAGGCTCGGCATCGGTTGGCCTCTTTACCAAGCCTCATAAGTCAACATCGTGTTCCACGCCATCTCGTTACTCATCTTTTGCAGGGATTCTAGCACAGAGAGTGTGCGGCCCAGTGGCAGCATTGCCAGAGTGTGCTCCCTATCGAGAGTGGCAGCTATGGGGGTGGGACACTGCCGCTCTCAATTTATTCAACGTCCTCCGAAAATTCGTCTCGTGGGGGAGATCGCCACGAAGCTTGCCGGACGTGGGAGCTTTTTGATTGCTAATCGCTCAGGGCGATGATAGCATCCGGCAACCTTAACTCACTGGCTGCGTTTCAACCACGCAGCTCAAAACGCTAACTTCCTTAACCTCACAAGGAGAATCCATGAGAAAACTTACATCGCTCACGCTAGCCGTAGCCATGTTCGCGGCTGGTCTGCTACTCACCACAACCCAAACACACGCTCAAACGCCGGGAATCAGGGGCGTAGAAGCGAAAAGCGGTGCAGAAGTCGCGGCCAAAGTCCAACGACTAAAGCGCGATAGTCTGAACGTAAAGGCACTACGCCAGTTTGAAAGGCGGGGCCATCGGCCAAAAATTGAAGATGCCTCTTCAATTTCAGGGAGAGTTGAACGGCCCACCAAGGCTAGCGGCTCACGTGAGGGTGGCTTCGCAATACGCAAGGCAAATTCTGCTCAAACCATTCGGGACGGCAGCATCGAACTGATCTTTGTGCCAGTGCTAGACTTACCAAGTGAATGGCAAGGTACAATGATCGCTAACCTTTACAATGACTACAACCAAGTAGTGGCTCAGGAAGTATTCAACCTTGTGATGGTGCTGGAAAGCACAGGCGCTTGGTCGGCTGTTTACGAGCTGTCATTTTTGGATGGTTACCCGTATGTTCATCACGAACCAGGTATGTTTTCGTCTTTCGCCCTAGCAGGCTGCTGAAAAATTGAACTTTGATAGAGCTTCAGTCCTCATTGAATAGTTTTACTTATCGATGATGAGCGATTTTCTTTCTGTTGTTGATCCCTTGAGTGGCTCATTTGCCACTTTGCTTCGCTTGCCTAAGCGATTGCGGGCGGTTAGTCGTTGTCTCTCACGTGACCTCGGCCAGGTTTCTAATCCGAACCAGGTTGTAGGCGGCGGTGGCGAACTTGAAGATCCAACCCACCAAAGCCAGCCCGCGGTGACGGGTCTTACGCAAGAGTCCCACCGTCTTCAACCAGCCGAAGATTTCTTCCACTCGTTTACGCTTTCGCTGGCTAACTTCATAACCAGGGTGGCGGGTAGTGCGTTCATCAATGGCGCTCTTGCGTCGTTTGTTGTTCTGGGCCACGTGCGGCGTCACTTGGCAGGCGCGCAAATCAGCGACAAAGTCTTTCGTGTCGTAAGCTTTGTCAGCGCCCAAGGTGACCCGTTTCGTTTGCGATCGTTGTCCCAACATCGCCAGCGCCGCTTCTCGT
>JACCUI010000160.1 GCA_013811945.1 Pyrinomonadaceae bacterium
AGACAAAGAATATAAGGCGCACAAAGCGTGGCTCGCGGCGGGCAAATGGGGCGTTGAGTGTGTGGCAAATCTCAAACAAGTTCCGCCCGTCGGCGCAACTGTTTTCGTCGGCGCAAGCAAAGTCGGCGGCGCGGGTTAGTGCGGCTGCTTGCTACGTTCCCGTCAAACGGAACGAAGAGTTCAACCGTTCCAACATTGCGGAATCAGCTTTTGGGAAAATGGAAAAGTGAGGCCGCGGAACGCGTCGGCAATATCGGGTTTAGGATGCGGGAGTTTACGTTCACGACGGATCGATGGCGAATCGAAGTTGTGTTCTACGGCGATAAAGAGATGACCAAGCCTCTCTTTTCTTTCGTCGGTGAAGGTCCGTACACACTCGGCGAGAATTCAACAGTTTTGCCCGGAGCGACTAATGCCGCATTTTTCTTTGATAAAAAACGCCTTACACTGCTCACGGACGATGCAGCAGCAACAGGCGCGTTCAAGTTCGACGCTTGCAATTTGAAGAAAGGCGTCACGAAGGATATATCGGCGAGCGGTTGTTCAAACTTCACCTCGGTTGCAGTGTGCGGACAAGAGTATGATCTCGTCAATATCGAACGAAATACCTTGCGCCTTGGCACCCGTCCCGCCGACGGCAATATGTGTTCGATGGATAAACGCCCGAAAGGTCTAGGTCAGCCGCTAATTAAACAAAACAATTAAAACGGCACATTAATCTTGATCTGAGTTTGCGTCGTCGGATTTCGCTCGAACAACAATACGGGCAAGCTCTATTCAGAATTTATAGAAGGAGAAATTTTAAAATGGCAACAACAGTTTTAGCTTTACCAAACGTCAAGCAAATTTGGTCGAACGTCGAAGTAACTTCAATCACCGGACAATTCAAAGAGGCACTGCAATTCCGCTTGCTTCTATGTTTGTGGTACAAAGATGCGTTTCGGCAAGAATTTATCAAAACTCCGAAGGAAGTGTTAAAGCGCGAAGTGCAGCTTGAGCTTCCCGCAGAAATTTAATTAAAAATCTTGGAAGACACCGACGAGAAGTTTCACTTTGTCTTACCGCGCATCCCTCCCCAGGAAGAATTTAACTACCGCTTTCAACAGATTGCCGATTGTGGATGCTCGCGCATTATTTGTGTTATCGGCAGCTTCGTGACGGCAAGGATTTGGCGGCGGTAGACAGTTTTCGGCAAGGATTACGGTCATGATTATCGGGCGGGCGTGGTTTGACCAAGAATTCAAACAGCAAATGAGGACCGATGCCAAGACCGCACTCGCAAATGAAATCGGCGCGACGTTTCCACCGGAATTAAAAGTTCTGGCGCCGGAAGATACCGACGACACAACCTACCTCATCATTCCGCAGCGCCCTGAGGAACAACGGCTGCTCGACCAAACCGAACATCTAGCCGGGTGGTTCGCCGCCGGTCATAATTTCTGGTATTTCCTAAATTCAGGAAGAATGCTCAGACCGTTGCCGGAAAACGGGGACGACAGACTTCTAGCTTAGTGCGACTGTGGTTCAAGGCTCCGCGTCGGGTGATGAGCTTAGTTCCTTTGCGTCCAGCTTGTCGAGAATTCGAGCCGACCGCCGATAGTATCCCTCTCAAGATTCTTCCTCGCGTTCGGGCTGCGTGCTTTTCGCGGGCGGCGGCTCGATTCCGGCATTGCATCTTCAGATTCGGACGATGCCGCGTTGCAGGGCGGCGGTGGCGGCCTGGGTGCGGTCGCGCACGGCGAGCTTGCCGAGGATGATGTTGACGAACCACTTGACCCTGCCCTCGCCGATGCCGAGTTCGGCGGCGATCTCCCTGTTGCTCCGGCCCCGCACGATCAGCTCGATCACCTCCATCTCGCGCGGCGAGAGGTCGGAGTCGGGCAGGCGCTCGGCCAGACGCTGCTCGATGACGGTCGGGATGTAACGCAGCCCGGCGTGAACCGCCGTGATGGCGTCAACAAGCTGTTCACGCTTCATACCCTTCAACAGGTAGCCCTGCGCCCCGGCCCGCAATGCGCGGTAGATGTCTTCGTCGCCGTCGTACGTTGTGAGGATGATAAAGCGGCTCGCCGGAAACTCTTGCCGGATCGCTTTAATCGCTTCGACGCCGCTCATCTCCGGCAGTCGCAGGTCCATCAGCGCGATCTTCGGCTGGTTCGCGCGGAACAAGCGCACCGCTTCCACTCCGTCGGCGGCTTCCGCAACGCACTCCATGTTTTTCTCGGTGTTAATGATCGCCGTCAGCCCGATGCGGACGACCGGATGATCATCAACGACCATGACGCGGATTGTTGCCTGTGTGTTCATCGGCTGCTGAGTCCTAAACGCGCGGTGATTTCAACTAAACGGGCAACGTGGCGATGATTGTCGAGCCGCTGCCGGGTACGCTCTCGATGTCAGATGACCGCCGCACGCTTCGGCGCGCTCACGCATCCCGACGAGACCGAAGTGATGATTGTTGTTGGACGCGAGCGGCTGTGAAGCGTCGAAGCCCCGACCGTCGTCGCCGACGCTGAGGCGCACCGACCGCGCGTCGAAGTGGAGTCGTACTTTGATGCGCCGCGCCCCGGCGTGCGTGACGGCATTCGTGACCGCCTCCTGCGCGACGCGCAGCAGGCTCTCCGCGCGCGCGCCGGTGAGACGTCTCGCGCGGCCCGTCTGCTCCAGCTCAATCTCTGCCGACGCGCCTGCGGCAAGACTTTCTACCGTCTGGCGAAGCGCCGTCGCGAGGTCCTGCGTCTGCGCCGCCGGATTGCGTAAATCCCAAACGGCGCGGCGCGCGTCGTCCAAGCTTTGCCGGAGTTGCTCACGCGCGCGTTCGAGGTAGCCGTACGCCGGAGAAGTGGTTCGCGGCAGCATCCCCGAGACCGCCTCGAGCACTGTCGAGGCCCCGACCACGCCCTGAATCAGCGTATCGTGCATCTCACGCGCGACCCGCGTGCGCTCCGCCAGCACGAGCGCGAACTGGCGCCGGATGCGCCGGACGCGCAGCAGGTACAGGCCCCACGCCAGTGCGAGAGTCGCGGCTGCGCAGAGTGCGTAGAACCACCTCGTCTGGAAGAAATGGGGCCGCACCTCGAACTCGATACTCTTGCTCTCTGCATTCCACACACCGTCGCCGTTGGCCGCCGCCACCTGAAAGCGGTAGCGACCGGGCGGCAGGTTGGTGTAGTACGCAGCGCGCCGCGTGCCCGCCTCCACCCAGTCGCGGTCGAACCCATCGAGCCGGTAGCGGAAGCGCACGCGCTCGGGCGCGATGAAGCTCAGGCCAGTGTAGTGGAACTCGATCCTCTGCGCGCCCGGGGCCAACTTGTACCCCGCCGCGTCTTTAACCTGCTCGTCGTCAACGACCATGTTTTCGATGACGACGGGAGGCGGTGGCAAAGCGGCGCCGAGTCTCCTTGGATCGACAACTGCGGCTCCGCTGACGGTGGCGAACCAGAGCCTTCCGTCGCGCGCTCTGATCGCCGAGGGCTGTGAGACGCCGTTGCACTCCGCGCTCAGCATTCCGTCCGCGGTACCGAACACTTCGCCCGTGATCCTCGAAGCGCGTCCGGCGGCGAAATCTTCGAGCCCCCGTTTGCTCGTGCGGAAGATACCCTTGTTCGAGGCCATCCAGAAGTTCCCTTTGCCGTCCTCAACCACTCCCATCACCGTGTCGTCGAACATCCCCACGGCACTCGTGTAGGCGGTGATTTTGCCACCGCGCAAGCGGACCAGCCCGCCGTCGGTGCCGATCCAGAGAGTGCCGTCTTTGTCCTCGAAGATCGAGCGCACGCCGTTGCTCGGCATGCCTTGTGCGGTCGTGTAGTGCGTAAACTCTCCGTCCCGCAGAAGGTCGAGGCCGCCGCCGATGGTACCGATCCAGAGGTCGCCCGCACGGTCGACGTGGAGCGCCCTGACGTTCTCGCTCGACATCCCGTCGCGCATCGTGAGTCGCGCGAGCCGCCCGTTCTCAAGCTTGTTCAAACCGTCGTTGGTGCCGACCCACAGCCGCCCGCCCGCGTCTCCGACGATGGCGCGCACGGAGTTGCCACTCAGCCCGTCACGCTTCGTGTAGACCCTCAGCACCCGCGCGCGCCTGATCTGAACGAGCGCGCCGAGCGCGCCGACCCAGAGGTCGCCCGCCGCGTCTTCGTGGAGCGACAACACGCCGCCATTAAGCAGCCCCCCGCGCCCCGGAAGGTTGATGAAGTTTTCACCATCCAGACGGCTCAGCCCGCCGCCGTCGGTGCCGACCCACACCGTTCCCGAGCGGTCCTCGTAAATAGACCAGACGCCCTCGGCAGGGAGTCTGCGCGCAGTCGCGTAGTTTGTGAACTTCGCGTCAGCGAGGCGGTTTAGTCCGTTGCTCGTCCCAACTTACATGCTGCCTTCGCGATCCTCATGGAGGGACCAGACGTAGTCGTGTGACAGTCCGTCCCGGTGCGCGAGCGCGGAAGACCCCGTGCCGCAGGCGGATCACGCCCGCGTTGGTGGTGCCCACCCAGAGCGAGCCTTCCGGTCGCGGTAGAGCGCGTGGATGTCATCATCGGGCTACCCGTCGCGTTTCGTGTAGAGCTTGAGATTGCCGTCACGCAGGTGGTGCAAGCCACGCTCTGTGCCAACCCAGACGCCGCCTGCGCCGTCGCCGCAGAGCGCCTGCACGCGGCCATTCGCCAACCCGTCGGCAGTCGAGTATGAATCAACGCGCTCGCCGTTGATGCGGTTTAGCCCCTTCGTCGTGCCGACCCAGACGCTCCCGTCCTGACCCGCTTGGAGTGCGGTGACGACATCGCCTGACAAGCCTTCCCGTGTCGAATAATGAGTAAACGCTCCATCGCGCAGGCGGTCGAGTCCCCCGCCGGCAGTGCCAACCCAGATGGCTCCATCCTCCGTCTCGGCCAGGGCGTTCACGAGGTTGTGGGTGAGTCCGTCGAGGGTGGTGTATGCAGTGAATTGCCCATCTAACAGGCGAAGGAGTCCGGCGTTCGTCCCGATCCAGAGTTCGCCCCGTCTGCTCTCCAATAGGGCGCGCACGACACTACTGGGCATCTGGGGTGTGTTACGACGGTCAAAAGTCTGAAGCGCACACCGTCGAAGCGCACCAATCCCTCCTGCGTGCCCAGCCAGATGTAGCCGTCCCGCGTCTGGATCAAAGTCTGGATCGTGTTCTGCGGCAGCCCGTCCCGCGTCTGCCAGACGCGCAGGCTGTATTGAGAGAGTGTCCCTTCGCCTTTGAGGGCGAAGACGCGCTGACCGCCTGCTAACATCAAAAAGAACAGGACGGCGGCAATCGCGGTCGTCAAAAAAGTCCCGGCGCGCGGGCGGATGAAATGTGCTGAACTCATGGAGGAAGTGAACACCTCTCTTTGACGACGGAGAGCGTACCGCCGACACTCCTCGCTAACCTGATGCACTTCTACCGGCAGTAGCGGGAGATGCGTAGCATCGGTGCGGGGTTAACTTTGTGACCGGCAGTCGGCGATGCACCTGACTGGTCCAAGCCCAAAGGCGCCGACTTAACACCCTTTTCGACCTTGCTGGCCCCGCTCTATCGGGTTCACTTAAGATGACTAGAACAAATCGTCTAGTTCCACATTTACTGCTCGCCTGATCTTTCAAGAATAGCTACGAAGTATTAATTTCAAGCTTTCTCCGATTAGATTCTTGAACCTCAGCCGTACCCCTGCGGACGTTTCGAATGCCATTCCCACGCTGAACCAATAATTGCCGCGAGGTCCGGTTGCTGCGGTTGCCAGCCCAGCACGGTACGGGCCCGGGCGGAATCGGCGACCAGGTGAGACGGATCGCCGGAGCGCCGCCCCTGCATCTCCGTCGCGATCTCTCTCCCCGTGACCGCGCGCGCTGCATCTATCACCTCCAGCACCGAATACCCTTGCCCGTTGCCGAGGTTGATGGCGGTCGACGAATTGCCCGAGCGGAGGTAGTCGAGTGAGAGCGCGTGCGCCGCAGCCAGGTCGGTTACGTGGATATAGTCGCGCACACAAGTTCCATCGGTCGTCGCGTAGTCGCTGCCGAAAACAGTGACACGCTCAATTTCTCTCTGCGCTGCTTTCAGAACTAGCGGGATTAGGTGCGTTTCTGGCTCGTGGTGTTCGCCTCGCTCAGGGGTCGCGCCTGAAGCGTTGAAGTAGCGCAGGGCGACGAACTTAAGATCATAAGCGCGATCGTAGTCGGCCAAGATGCGCTCGACGAAGAGTTTTGACCAACCGTAAGGATTTGTCGGGAGTTGCGGGTGACCTTCGTCGATTGGGATGCGTTGCGGCTCGCCATAAGTGGCGCATGTCGAAGAGAACACTACGCGGCGAACCCCCGCGGCGACCAGCGCGCCGAGCAACCGGATGCCCTGTTCCAGGTTGTTCTCGTAATAGAGCGCGGGTTGGCTGACAGACTCTCCCACATACGCGAACGCAGCGAAGTGGATGCAGGCATCGATGTCGTGCTCTCGCGCGATGCTTGTGACCAGCTCCGTATTGCCGATCTCCCCTTCGTAAAAGGGCACCTCGGGAGCGACTGCGGCCCGGTGCCCCCGCGACAGATTATCCAGGACTACGACCTGCTCGCCGCGTGAGCGCAAAAACTCGGTGGTGACACTGCCGATGTAGCCCGCGCCGCCAGTTACCAGAATTGCCATAATATTTTCCCAGCTCCGATATGCGCGGTGCCCAAACAACACGGCGCTCTCTCGAGATCTTTTAAAGCTCTTAGGTCCGCGGTACTATCAAGTGTCCTAGCGCCGCCGGGAGCATCAGGGGGCGACGCGGCGTGCTTGTACATAGCCGAGCTCCTTTCTCTAAGAGCGACTCAGTATAATCCCGCCGTTTGCCGGCGAACAGTTCTGAACTTCGCTGAGGTAGAACTGCCATTTGGTTCCTTGATCTGGTTACGATGCTGGGCCTCTCTTAGCATTCTTGTTAGATATCAGTCTACGGCGGAAGATAAGATAGTAAGCTGGCAGGCCCATCGCTACCACGCCCACTCCCAACGCTGATTGCCGGGGATTGTTACTCCCCAGCAGGACAAGCAAAAAAAAGATCAGGAGCAGGAATGCTAGAGGTGTTAGGGGATAGCCTGGAGTGAGGTATTGCGCTGCGACCTGCTCTTTACGCGGCAGCACAAACAATGCTGCCACCGTGAGCGCAATGAAGATTACAACGACAAAAATAAAGTAAGAGACGATTTGATTGAAACTACCGAGCAGCACCAGCAATGAACTAAGCACTGCCTGGAGAGCAATCGCGCGTGCCGGTGTGGCGAAGCGAGGATGGAGCGAAGCTACGGCCGGGATGAATAGTCCGTCGCGCGCCATTGCAAAATAGACTCGCGGCGCCGACATTACGACTGCTACCAGACTTCCGAGCACGGCCACAATGACGATCATTGAAAACACCTGCCCGCCCGCCCGTCCGAATAAGACCTCTCCCGCCTGAGCAGCAAAAGTTTCGCCCGAAGTGACCCGGTCCACTGGTACGAGATACATGAAGACTGCACTTGTCAGTATGTAAACAAGAGTGACGATAACTACCCCGTAGGTCATGGCTTTGGGCAACGTACGAGCCGGGTTGCGCACTTCGCCAGCCAGTTTACTAAGGTCCCACCAACCGCCAAACGAAAAAAAAGCGCCAACCATTCCGCCCGCCAGAGCCGCGATGAGAGGAACTGAGTCTGCCGGTCGCTCCAGAAAAGGAGTGAAGTTTGACCAATCACCTAGCTGTAATGCGAAACCCCAAAACACCACGAAAGCGAGAAGGCCCAGCTTGAGTGCCGTCAGCCATCGAACTAACCAGGCGCCGAGCCTGACGCCGCGAATGTTAGCCGCGGCTACCAAAACGATTACGGCAACGGCTAGCGCTTTAGTGCCGGCAGCGGAAAGACTCAAGCTGTAACCAGCATAACTCGCCAGACCCACCGCAAGCGCAGCCGTCAGCCCGGGGTCCATCACCAGAAAAGCCATCCAGCCGTACACGAAGGCCAACGGTCGGCCATATGCTTCGCGGAGGTAGACGTAGCCACCCCCCGCCTCGGGAAACCTTGCCGCGAGTTCGCCATAGCAAAGCGCCCCACACAACGCCATCGCTCCCATTCCGAGCCAGACCATCAGGACTAAGATGGGAGAACCGAGCGACTTCGCCATGCCCGCGGGTGTCAGAAAGATCCCAACGGCAATCACCTCACCCACCACCAGAGCAGTGGCCGTGCGCAAGCTGAGTTGTCGTTTCAGTGTACCGGGAGTGTTCACACTCAGAATGTCAAGCGCGTTGCGAATTGAAAAGCGCGCGGGCCGCCCGAGCCGAACACGCCTCCCGCTGTAGTCACCGGCCGGCCAAAGTTTGAAGAAGTTAGAAAGCCCGGGCTTTGAGGATCGTTACTGTCGCGAACAAGCACATTCGAGAACCCGGAATAGTTCGACTTGGAGATACCCAGTACGTTCGTGATATTGAAGAGATTGAAAGCTTCAGCAATAGGCTCAATCGTCACGCGCTCCCCAAGCTTGAACCTTTTTGATACCCGCAGGTCAAGCGAATTGAAACTGTCGTTGAAGCGAGCATCGTTTCCAACGAGGGGCAAAGGCTCGAGGCCAACGCGAGAGTTGTTCAGCCGACTGATAAACGTATTGAGCTCTGCTCCAGTGTGGAACAACCGCCCACCAGCATTGCGTTGCAAGCTCTGGATTCGCGAGCTTCCATCCGGCAAAAGGATATCCATTGGCACTCCAGAAGCCAGGGTAAGGAGAGGCGCTAAACGCACCGCCCAGGGGAGATCAAACACTCCCGAGAACGTAAAGCGACGTCTCTGATCATTTGGCGTCGGACCATATTCCAATTGCAGATTGTTCGAGTCTACTGGCCCGTTGGAGAAAGGAATCTGATCGTCGTTAGCATAGTTGAACGATTTTGATAGTGTGTAGGAAGCGCGCAGTTGATGACGATTAGAGAAACGTTTTTCCACGCTCAACAGCAACCCGTCGTATTTCGTCTTAACGCTCGACTCAAGATTCTTGACCAGGTCCGGACCGCCAACCACCGGATTGAAAACGCTTCCGATCGTGCGACCGATGATGAAGTTCGTGCCGAAATTGTGTAGGTAGTCCGCACGCAGCACGTAGTCGCGTCCCAACTCGTGTTGAATACCCACATTCGTCTGCTGCACCATCGGGTTTTGGAGATCATTGTCAATGATGTTGATGCCCCCGGCGCCAGCTCCAGGAAGCACGAAACCTGTGAAGGGACTGGCCACGGTTGGAGCGGGAGGCGGAAACTGACCGCATGCAGGGTTGAAGAGGCACGGCGGGGGGATAAAAAAGACATTTCCCGCCCGCACTTCAATCGGCAGTGCGCGTCCATCTAGCCCGCGCTCCAGGGATTGGACCTGCAGCGTCACGCGATCATAGTAGATGCCGTAGCCGCCATGAATGCTGGTGCGCCCGTCTTTCGCTGAATAGTTGAAGCCGACGCGCGGTCCGAAATTGTTCTTATCTCTGGATCGCCGACCGTGCAAGAACTGAAGGATAAGCGGGTTTAGCTCGTCGATTCGACTAACGTTTTTCACGTCAGAATCTACCTCATATCGCAAGCCGAGGTTTAATGTAAGTTGCGGACGTATCCGCCAGTCGTCTTGCACAAAGCCGGCGAAGTAAAAGTTGTCGGCGTCATTGATAATAAGCGGTCGCTCGGGCACGCCACTACGTAGCGTGACCGCGAAAAGCAGATCATTGTCATCGACCCGACCATCAGCATTTCGATCAAAGTCCGGAAAATCCTCTATCAGTTCTATGCGCCCTTGTTGGAAGACCTTGAGATCAAAACCAGAATCCACGCGCTGAATCTCTCCTCCGAGATTCAAGGTGTGGCTGCCCAGCACCATCGTGAAGGTATCGCTGAACTGCAGCCGGCGCTGCTTGGTCTGCTGCGGCACTCGAAAGGATGCGCCATCCTGGATGCTCGGGAAGGTTAGCTGCGGCCCGGGTGTGACGGGCTCGGTCTGATTGATGAAGGTACTGTAACTAAAATTGAGGCTGTTCACCTCGCTGGGACTAAACACGTGCGTATAGTTGCCAAGTACAAAGTGCGAACGATTGCTGCTTGACTGGCGCTGTGAAGCAGAGCCGATGGCCCGATCCAATGTGCTCGCTGAAACGTCGTCGGCGCGTTGCAGCGAATAGCGGAAGTTGAGTCGATCGGTGTCGGTCGGACTCAAGTCAACCCGCACTGTACTTAGCAAATCGTTAAGCGGCGCCAGAGCGAAACCTCTTCCAATTGAGCGGCTCGCCAGGTCGCGTGAGCCGACTAAGGTGGCGCCGTCCTGATTACGAAATTCGAAAGAACCAAAGAACCACGCCCTCTGCTTTCTGATCGGGCCGCCCAACGCGAAGGCGTACTGTTCACGATCGAAAGGCGGCGCCTCCCCCCTTGTGCGGTCGAAAGTGGCAGGCAGCCCCTGCAGTCTTCGATCACGGAAATAGATCGCGCCCGAGCCGTGATATTCGTTTGACCCTGACTTGGTTACGATATTGATGACGGCAGAGCCGGAGCGGCCTAACTGGGCCGAAAAGCGATTGGTAGCGATTTGAAACTCCTGCACTGCCTCTTGCGAGATATTTTGCAGTTGGCCTCCGACGACGTCGTCATTATCATCGGCGCCGTCCACCGTCAC
>JACCUI010000174.1 GCA_013811945.1 Pyrinomonadaceae bacterium
GGATTCTGGCGATACCACGTGCGCGAATAGTCGTCAGCGGAGAGTGTGCGCTCGACCGTATCCGCGCCGGCATTGCCAAACGTTTCGTAAAGCCGGCTGATGCCATTGTGAGTAGCAGCTATGAACATCAGATATCCGGGCGACCAAGTGTCGAAATTCCCGTGGGCGAACACGCCCGGCATGCCGAACTTGGTCATTTCCGAAACGTTGTTCCAGCCAATCATCTGCCACTCGTCGGTAAGAATCGGATCGACCCAGGCGTTGTAAGGACCGTCGCCAATCGTGTTGTCATAGAGGTAGGGGACTGACTCATGCAGGTCGTGGATTACCTGCGCCTTCCAGCCCGTAAAGGTATTCAGCACGTTGCGTGTCAGCTTCAGCGAAAGACCGATGGCGTCACGGTTGTTGTCGTGGGCCACGTAACGGCCCCAGTACACCAGCGGCGGCCAGTTTGATTTGGGGTTAGCCAGATGCCAGTTGTAGACATCTACCATGCGATCGCGGCCATCAACCTCGACGACGGGTGTGATTAAGGTGACCATGTTGTCACGAATCGCACGCACGTACGGGCTCTCGTCCACGGCGAGCCGGTAGGCAAGCTCCATCAGCGCTGTCGGCGAACCAGTTTCGTTCGAATGAAGGGCGCCGGTGATGTAATAGATGGGAAATGTCGCCGCCACGAGCCGATCGGCCTCATCATCGTTCATGCTAATAGTGCGCGGGTCGGCGAGTTTGGCAAGCCGAGCGCGGTTCTCATCAAGCTTGCCGAGTAAACTCTCTGAGGCCACCGCCACCGCGATCATCTCGCGTCCTTCTTCTGTAGTGCCAATTGAGTAAACCTTAACGCGCGGGCTAGCTTTCTCAAGCATGCGCATGTAGCTATGAATTTCCGCAGAGTAGGGCAACTTTCCCGGCGCTCCGGCGATATCTCCGAGGACGGCCTTCGGCGTCGGCACGTTTGGCGAGGCTGGTAGGTAGTCGGTCAAAGGCGAGTTGAAAAAAGTCTCAGTTGTATACTCGCGAATCTTCTTCGTGTATTCCTCGTCCACTGGTTGCTTCGGATCGCGGGCAGGCTTCACCTGGGCATTTGTTAAGATTGCTGCCGTAGTAACTATGACAATTAACGAAAGAGTGCCGCGAAGGAGAAGGTGTCGATTCATCTCGGGTTCCTCAGGTCTGTCTTAAGAGAATGTGCGTAGCGATGGACCGGCACTCCGCGCGGACGCCCGCTTGGGTACCGCCCGAAAGGCAAACCGGCTTCATATCGAATCGAAGTCTTGGTTGTTAGAATTCATTAAAAGAGGAGCAGAAAGCTTTTAAGCTAAATGCATTAAGTAAGTCAAATGGTCCACCTAACGCTGGAGGCGCGGCAGAAGGTAGCCAGGGGCAAGCGCTTGGCGCGTCGTATAGCACGACCTGGCCCTACTAACGGGCGCAGCAAGCGTCACCAAAACATTGCGCTCATCGTAGTCAATCGCGCGACAGTTTCAACATCTCCAGATATTCAGATTTGCGACAATCTTTACGCCCTTTCAGGGCGGATCATGTTATTGATGTAACCCAGGGGCTGCGTGCCAAGCGCTTGTCCCTGGCCCCTTCTGCCGCGCCTCCGGCGCTAGGTGAACCATCCCGAGTTGACGCAAATCACTGACGTCGGTATCGTGCCTTTTACCTGAGATGCACACGATGCAACCCCGAATTTTTCAATTGAACTGTTCTCCCGGTGGTCTCCCCAAGCTGGCAGTACGCGAAGCTGTGGTAACCGAGTTAGGTCTGATTGGCGACGACCACAGGTTTCCCGAGATTCATGGAGGGCCTGAACGCGCGCTGTGTCTTTTCTCTCTGGATCGGATCCTCGAACTGCAGGGAGAGGGCCACTCGATTTTCCCCGGAGCGGTCGGGGAAAATGTAACGATCTCCGGACTCGACTGGGACCGCATGAAGCCTGGCCAACGGCTGGTCCTGGGCGAGGAGGTGCTGATCGAAATAACCACCTATACCTCGCCATGCAACTCAATTGCAGACACTTTTGCCGACGGAAAGTATCAACGCATCTATCAGAAAGTTCATCCTGGCTACTCACGCGTCTACGCTCGCGTGTTGCAGCCAGGGCGCCTTACTGTCGGTCAAGCAGTGCGTTTGCTAAACGGAAGCAACCCCGGCTAGTTGTAACCTGCACATCGAGCAAATAGAATTAGGCATCGATGGTAGACAAGATGCCAGATCACGAGTTCAAGACCGCACATCCGCGCGCCCAACCTCCCGAAGAAACTGACCTGGTCCAGATAAACCCGCTCAGCAAATCAGCGGGCGGCGTGCCGGCAATCGTTTCAGCAGTTAAAAGCGCCTGGAACGAAATGGGGCCTGTGCGCGGATTGCACGCCCTCCTAAAACTCAATCAGCAGGGAGGATTCGATTGTCCAGGTTGCGCCTGGCCGGAGCCTGACGAAGCGCGATCGCACGCCGAGTTCTGTGAGAATGGCGCGAGACATGTGGCTGATGAAGCCACCACCAAACGCGTTACGCCAGAGTTTTTCAGTCACTGGAGAGTTGCTGATCTTTCCTACAAATCCGATTACTGGCTCGGAAAACAGGGACGCATTACTAGTCCAATGGTCCTTCGCCGGGGCGCCACGCATTACGAACCCATCCCCTGGGATAAAGCGTTTGAGTTAATTGCCGAAGCCCTAAACGTGCTCGCTCATCCCGACGAAGCGATTTTCTATACCTCGGGACGCACGAGCAACGAAGCGGCTTTTCTGTATCAACTCTTCGTACGGCAGTTCGGCACCAACAACCTGCCGGACTGTTCCAACATGTGCCACGAATCGAGTGGCTGGGCTTTGATTGAAACCATCGGAGCCGGGAAGGGAACCGTGACGCTGGAAGACTTCGAGTTGGCTCAGGCGATCTTTGTGATTGGACAAAACCCCGGCACAAACCATCCGCGCATGCTCTCCGCTCTCGAGAAAGCCAAGAAGAATGGCTGCACCCTCGTGCATGTCAATCCGCTTCCGGAGGCCGGAATGTCCAGCTTCAAACATCCGCAAGACGTGCTTGGTTGGATGGGTGGAGGAACCCAACTGACAGATCTTTTTCTCCAGGTACGGATCAATGGCGATGTTGCACTGCTGAAGGGGATCATGAAAGAGGTCCTGGCGGCAGATAACCGTACTGGCGGTGGCGTTCTCGACCAGGACTTCATCAAGAAACACACGACTGGCTTTGCAGAGTTTGCGGATGCTGTTCGTAAAACTGAGTGGGAAGACATCATCCAACAGTGCGGTATTCCCAAATCGCAGATCGAGGAAGGCGCCAGGATTTTTATCGCTTCAGAACGCACGATTTTCTGCTGGGCTATGGGACTAACTCAGCATAGGAACGCGGTGGCCAACATCCAGGAGATCGTAAACCTGATGTTGCTGCGCGGCCAGATCGGAAAGCCGGGTGCAGGGTTGTGCCCCGTTCGCGGTCACAGCAACGTGCAAGGCGATCGAACGATGGGCATCACGGAGCGGCCGACAGATAACTTTCTCGATAGACTGGGAACGGAACTCAATTTCGAACCACCGCGGACCCGCGGGCTGGACACAGTTCAGGCGATTCAGGCGATGCATGGCGGCCGCGGCAAGGTGTTCTTCGCCCTCGGTGGAAACTTCCTTTCCGCAACTCCTGACACTGAGTACACGGCCGAGGCGCTCCGGCTGTGCCGCCTGACCGTGCACGTCTCAACTAAGGTAAACCGGGCGCATTTAATAACCGGCGAGCAGGCGATGATCCTGCCGTGTCTTGGTCGCACAGAAGTCGATCAGCAAGCCACTGGGCCTCAGTTTGTGACGACCGAGAATTCGATGGCGGTGGTGCAGGCGTCCCGCGGATTTCTGGCGCCGGCATCACCAGAGCTGCTTAGCGAGCCGGCGATCGTCTCGCGTCTTGCTCGCGCAACCCTGGGACGGAAAACCGCGGTTGACTGGGAAGAGTTAATCGCGGACTACGACCGCATCCGAGACTTGATCGCTCGAGTGATTCCCCAATTCGAGAATTACAATCAACGCGTGCGCCAGCCCGGAGGGTTCTATCTGCCCAGTTCTCCGCGGGAGCTGGTATTTAAGACGCCGAGCGATCGCGCGGTGTTCACTGTTCATGAAATGCCGAGACACAATCTCAAGCCGGGACAGTTTTTGATGATGACAATTCGCAGCCACGATCAATTCAACACCTCCATCTACGGGCTGAACGATCGCTATCGCGGCATTCAAAACGGGCGGCGCGTCGTCTTCCTCAACAGGGACGACATGCTGCAGGCTGGTTTAAGCGAAGGGCAGACAGTTGATCTTACGAGCCACTTCGAAGGAGAAGAGCGAGTTGCACGTCGTTTCACAGTGGTGCCTTACAGTATCCCGCGTTTTTGTGCGGCGACCTATTTCCCTGAAACAAACGTGCTCGTGCCGGTCAGAAGCGTAGCGGAGAAAAGCAATACGCCAGTATCTAAGTCGGTTGTAATCAGCATCAAGCCGGCAGTCAATGTCGGGCAGAAGTTTGATTATGATAACGTTGCGCCACGGGACTGATATTTCTAGCAGGCAGCTGAAAAGGGTTGGGCCCATTTTAAGGAAGAAGAAGCGATCCATGAAGACACACGAAATGGCTCGAACTAACTTCTTTTCGAGCCGCTTCGTGTAATTTAGTGGATCGTTCTTTAACTCTGCCGCGGCCTGCAAGGCTTGGTGGTTTTATGTTGGTCGCTCAAACTCTTAATGAAGGCGCCATGAAACCGGAGCTGTATGCACATTTGCGGTCGCAACTGCGCAGCTTGGTCGCGGACGAGCGCGACTTCATTGCCAATGCAGCCAACCTGTCGTCACTTCTTTACCACTCAGTGCCGGATCTGAACTGGGCTGGGTTCTACGTTCACAAAAATAACGAATTGGTGTTAGGGCCATTTCAAGGTCAACCGGCATGCGTGCGCATCGCAATCGGCAAAGGCGTTTGCGGCACTGCGGCCCAACAGCGGCAGACAATCATTGTTGATAATGTCCACGACTTTCCCGGACACATTGCTTGCGACAGCGTGTCGAATTCAGAGATTGTCGTGCCCATAATCAGAGACGACCGTCTGATCGGCGTGCTCGATCTCGACAGCCCAAAGGTGGGACGATTTGATGAAGAGGACGCGCGCGGTCTGAACGAGCTGGTCGAAGTCTTCGTCGAATCATCCAGTTTAGAGTTCGGTCATTAGAATTCATGCAAGGGAGTGTCTTAAAGTGAGAGTATTCGACGCGGTTGCCACCAATTACGGAACCGAGGAGGCTGCGGTGAGAAGCCAAAAAGGACCTACGTTAATTTGCAGGTTAGGAAGGCGGACCCTATCCCCGCCTCAAGATTGAAAGCCACTCGGCAACGCGTGGGAGATTGAGGTTCGACCATCTCCGAGCCATGTGAGGAAGCTCGTTGGCGATGATGAATTGAGTTGTAGGTCTAAACGATTTCTGTTTTAAGCGGCGACAGGGCCCGCCTTCCTGACTGCAAGTTAGCAGGCTTGAACTCTAAAGCTCAAGGTTGACCTCCTAATCGCAAAGAACATCATGATCCGAATACGCAAAGCAAAAGACCGAGGCCACTTTAATTTTGGCTGGCTGGATACGTATCACACGTTCTCTTTTGGAGATTACTACGATCCCTCGTTCATGGGCTTCCGCAGTTTGCGGGTGATCAATGAAGATTCTGTGCACGCCGGTCGCGGGTTTCCCACGCACTCCCACCGCGATATGGAGATCATCACCTATATTCTCGAAGGTGCTTTGGAACATCGCGACAGTATGGGGAACGGTTCGGTTATCCGTCCCGGTAACGTCCAGCGAATGACCGCCGGCACCGGCGTCTCCCACAGCGAAGCAAATCCGTCGTCAGAAAACGCCGTGCATTTGCTGCAGATCTGGATCATGCCGAAGCAAACGGGACTCAAGCCCGGTTACGAGGAGAAGTTCTTTGGACATGAGAAGCAGGCTGGTATGCGCTTGATTGCCTCTCCAGATGGCCGCGACGACTCAGTCACCGTGCATCAGGATGTAAAGGTTTACGCCGCAGTATTGGATGTCGGCAAGGAAGTGAATCATGAACTGGCGCCGATCCGACACGCCTGGATTCAGGTTGCGCACGGCGCGATAGTGCTCAACGGCGAGAATTTGGACCAGGGTGACGGTGCTGCGATTAGCGGAGAATCAGCATTAGTGATCGACGCGCGAGAACGCGCAGAAATTCTCTTGTTTGATTTGGAGTAAGACGGGTTTTCTAGTGATAGAAGGGATTAACATTTATTTTGACGGCCTGGTATATACTATGCAAGCCCGATTATTATGCGGGAAATTTGCCCCGCACTTTCTCACCCTGCTGAGAGGAGGAAAAATGGAAGCAACGAGAATTATGGTCGACGAAGTTAAGGAAAGAATGGATCGCGGTGAGCAGTTTGCTTTTGTCGATACACGTAATCCAAAAGCCTGGGGTGAAGCTGAGACAAAACTGCCTGGGGCGATCCGAGTACCAGCCGATGAAGTAGAACAGCACCTCACCCCAATACCTCGCGATCGTACGGCGATTACTTATTGCACTTGACCGCATGAAGCATCAAGCGCCCGTGTGGCGCAGGAGCTGATCAGTCACGGTTTCAAGAATGTTCACCCGCTCTTTGGCGGATTCGAGGCATGGGAAAAAGCCGGACTCCCGCTGGAACCCAAGTAAGGTGGTTCCAAGGACTGGAATCGAGGTAACCTGCGATCAGAATTTCACCCGAATATTCAGATCGCGCAGGGCGTCAAGGTTTTTTTCTTGCAGCGCAAATACTGTTTTACCCACCTTGATCTCTACCGTTCGGGCCAGGGCGATCGTGTTGAACGCTTGATACGGCACCGAAACCTCCAACACTTCATTCATCCTGTCAATCCCTCGATCGCTAGCAACATCCTGAGTCACAAGTCCCATCCTGCCCAACCTCAGCCGCTGTCCGTCAGCCACGACAATCAATTCCCGCTCATCGAGAGGATGTCGTTGGTCCCAATCCTTGGTCTCGAAGACTAACTGCAACTTTGCGTAGCGAACATAATCAAGTTGCGCTCCCGGACAATGAAGCGACGCGACCAGGCTGACGCAGGTTTGTTTAAGAGTACTCCGCAGACCCTTGGCTCCCCCGCAGTTGACTCGCATTTTCTTGAGCGTCACCACAGTCTCATGATTAAAGCCGTCGTACTTCGTTTCAATCTTGCCGCCGTGGTCAAGCGTCGAAGAGTTCGGTTCCGACACTGAAGGCGACTTGGCCAGCGATGGATTCAGGCTCTTCGGCAGCAGGCTTGCACCCTGCAGCAACAACAAACACGAGCAGATAAGAATTATTCGGTTCATGACACACTTCCAGACGAGAAATTGCTTTTGCTGAATTGAGGTGAGATTGCTTGAGACAAGCGCGGCCTAGTCCGTGACTGTGCAGTAGGCTCAACCGCTAAGATGACTATAGGGAAGTGCAGACGACGCTGTCAACAGGATCGGTAAAGGCTGTCTGAAACCGAAAATGGGCCGAAGGTCAGGAAGGTGGACCCTGTCCCCGCCTCAGGGTTGAAGGCCACTCAGCAATTGGGGGGATGAATTTTTGTCTAAGCAATTCTTGTTCTCGTCGTATGAGCGGGGACAGGGTCCCCCTTGATTTGAAAATTAGCCGGGGCTTGCGTCCCGTTGGGGGCTTTATGCTACTGTCCCGTCCCGGCACGTACAACTTTCATGCCTTTCTGAGCGCGTTCCAGCAGACCTCTCGATATTTCTTTCCACCTCGGTGCAGCGCGACCATCAGGCGCTAGATCTGCTGCCGTGAGCCCCAGTCCACTAAGATCTTCCATGTAGATGATCATTAATTCATTGCGTTTGGCTTCATCCACCAAGTGAACCAGTCGTAGCATCAGGATCTCATCGCCGGCGATGCGATAGCCGTTCTTCTCCAAAAAGGCGCGGGCGCGACTACCGTCGGAGTTAGCTGGCAACGGATTCGCCTTAACGTTTCTTGCGAATGCATCTGCGATAAAATCGAAGCCGCCGATATTAACTACCTCATTCGCTTTGTAGCGGTAAGCGTGCGTATTTGTTGGTAAGTAGCCTTCAAATTGAATCCAGTAAAATCGCTTGACGCGCCCCTCCTTGTCGGCGTCCACGAAGAAGTGCTGTTCGGCATTCGCCGCGTCATAAAGTACAAAAGAGTGGGCGCCGACGTATTTGAAGTTTTTGTCAAATGCGAGCCTGACGGCCGGCATTGTCGTGGACGTCAACACTTGTCCCTTAACGGGACGCGGCCGCTGTGGATTGCCGGATTCATTCGTCGGATTTGGTACCGAAGCCGTTTGCCCGCAGGCAAGACCGACCAATACCCACAGACTAATCATGGGAACGGTAACCATTAACTTTTTCTTCATTTTTTGAGTTTCTCCTAGTATCGGTAACGAGGAGGAAGGCTTTTCGGTTTCAGCCTTCAGGCTAAAACCTCGCGATGCAGGCACATTACCTTCATTAGACTAGCTCAAATATTTAATACTTGAATCCCGATTCGAATCGCATGTACTCTAAGACGTGACTGACGAGTCTAACGGTTTCCAGCTTGCCCTCCCAGTGTGCGAATCTCCTCACCGGTGTTTAAGCGACGCCCAGCGCCCAAATCAACAGAATCACTGACTAAAAATGGGAATTATTGGCAATTTGTCTACGATGAGTGTCTCCGACCTGCTACAGTTTCTGGCAGTAGGTAGAAAAACGGGAGCTCTGAATATTACTCACGGGAAAGTCGTCAAGGGGATCTATTTTGAGAACGGCTTCATCGTCGGTTCGAGCACTAACGATCCCGCCGAATACCTCGGGCAGGTGCTTATCCATTACGGAAAGGTAAGCGAAGCTCAGCTTCAGGAAGCGATGGATTTCCAACGAAAGGCGGGTGGCCCAAGGCTGGGGCAGATTTTGGTGAAGCAGGGCGTCCTCCGGGACGATGAGGTCGTAGAAATTCTCAAGATTCGTACCTTAGAGATCATTTACGATTTGTTTCTGTGGAAAGAAGCGCACTTTGAGTTCTGCATCGAAGATCCTCTTCCAGCGGACTTTACGCGAGTAGACGTCGAGCCTACCAAAGTCATTATGGAAGGAATCTATCGAGCTGACGAGCTGGCTCGCTACCGAACTTTGATTCCCTCAGATCGTACGGTCATGGAGTTGGGTGCTGGGTGGACTTCATCGCTGGCTATAGGAAAGGAAACTCGCCAGCTTCTCTATTTTCTGGAGAAGCGCATGTCGGTATCAGAAATCTGTTACAACATGCACACATCTCCTTTTGCGGTTTACGCGCAGCTTTACGACCTCATCAACAAAGGCCTGGCAAATGTGGCCGGCGAACTCCCGGAGATTCCCGAACCCGTCGACCATATGCCGAATCTTCCCCAAGCCGCAGCCGAACTTCTATTGCTCGCCCGTGGTGAGTTGGATAACGACCAGGCAGAAAGAGCGTTGTCCATTATTCACATTGTGCTGCGAAGGGAGCCGAAGAACATCGCAGCCGAAAACCTTCTGATTGAAGGCGAGAGGAAATTTATCTCGCAGGTTTATGCGAAAATTTCACCCACCGGAATTCCCAGGATAGTTCTTACGCCCGAAGAGTTGGCGAAGAAAGAGATTGGACCGCAGGAGGGATTTGTTCTTTCTCGCATGAACGGCGAGTGGGACATCGAATCGATACTTTCCATATGCCCGTTCCGCGAAGCCGATAGCTTACGGATGATCAAATCCATGCTGGACAATGGGATTATTGGTTTGTAGCGCTTCACTAAGACGTGAGAAACCCTGGTAGCCCGACTGTAAAAGAGTGATCAGGCGGGTCAAAATCCAGGCCGCGATTCGTCGCCCTAGCGCTGTTGTGCCGAGGGCTTGCGATTTAGTTGAACGCGGGGCTATATCGACCGGACCTGGCCCTCGGATTTCCAGCGAAGCAGACCCAATGCCGCGAAAAGAAGGAAGGGAATGGAATTAATTATTGGGCCGATTACGGAATTGCGGAATCCCCTCACATCGCACCAGTGGACGAGAGCAATCAGGCCCCAGGCAATGGTCATGGCCCAATGGAATGTCTGGCTTTGGTCAATTCATGGACGAACCTGTCCTGGGTTTCGGCGGGTACTGTTGCGGTCGCTCTCTTTTCGCGACCCATTCATTCCTTTTTTTGCGCTCGATATGTTTCAGCTTTGACAAGCCATTCAAGACGTTTTCGATCAGCCTCAGAGGAAATATTTAGAAAACGCACGCCAAACCCGACGTTTGGGTACGTATAGGCAACCACACCCTTTACCTCTATCCAGTCCTCACTCTGTAGGCGTAACTTGAAGTTGAGGATCTCACCGACTGCGACCTCGCCAATCGTATCAATGAAGCAGCCGCCGGTATGAATGTCGCCGGTGCGCGCGTCGTGCTTGCCTGAAGTCCCTTCCCA
>JACCUI010000115.1 GCA_013811945.1 Pyrinomonadaceae bacterium
GGACTCGCTCATTTAGACCACCGGGAAACCAAACTCAATTTTATAGATACTCCTGGATATGCCGCATTCGTGAGCCACGCTCGCCCGGCCCTGAGGGTCGCTGATTGTGCGGTTGCCGTTGTTGACGCTGTTAAGGGTGTCGAGGTGCAAACTGAGAAAACCTGGGCTTACGCAAACGAGTTCATCGTGCCCCGGATCATGGTTATTACCAAGCTCGACAAGGAGCATTCCGACTTTGGCAAAGCACTCGAGAGCGCCCAGCGGACGTTCAGCCGAGCAATCATTCCCTTTACCTTGCCAATTGGAAGAGAGAAAGATTTTCGCGGTGTGGTGGATGTGGTTCATATGAAAGCCTACGAGCTAGGTGCGGACGGCCAGGCGAAAGAGATTGATATCCCGAGCGACGGACGGGAGTTGGTTGAGAAAACTCGAGAGCGACTCGTTGAGCTGGTTGCAGAATCCGACGATGCTTTGATGGAGAAGTATTTCGAACACGGGACACTGGAGGAAGCCGATATTATTCCCAATATCAACAGGGCCATCGCGCAGAGCAAACTGTGCCCGGTGTTCGCTGTCTCAAGTGCTACCCTCGTGGGATTGCGTGCTTTACTTAACGGTATCGTCGACTATGCGCCCGACCCCGCCCACCACGAAGCAGAGTATGGAGTTCCCGTGGACGCCGGTCCGGACGCACCAAAGATTGCGCGTCGCTACAGCGAGAGTGAACCATTCTCGGCTTACTGCTTCCGCACAGTCGCCGACCCCTTTGCTGGCCGTATAAACGTCATGAAGGTCGTCAGCGGCCGGCTGCAAACGGACGCCAACGCTTTGAATTCAACCCGGGGAACGATGGAACGACTCGGGGCTTTGCATGTCGTCCAGGGTAAGCAACTAGACAAGGTGGCGGAGGCCCACGCGGGCGACATTATTGCGTGCGTTAAACTGAAAGAGACCCAAAGCGGGGACACGCTCTGCGACAAGCAGGCGCCGATCGTTTTTCCGCCGGTTGAGTATCCCGAAGCCGCTATCGCTTTTGCCATCGAGCCAAAATCGCGTCAGGACGAGGAGAAAATCAGCGTGGCGTTGCACAAAATCCTGGAAGAGGATCAAGCACTGCATTTCAGCCGCGATTCGCAAACAAAAGAGTTTCTGCTCTCCGGTTCCGGTCAACTCCACGTTGAGACCGTGGTGGAGAAGCTGAGAAAGCGTTACAGCGTCGAAGTCACGCTTCATCCGCCCAAGGTACCTTACAAGGAAACCATTACGCAGCGCGCCGAGGTTCAGGGCCGTCACAAGAAACAGACTGGCGGACGGGGACAATTTGGCGATTGCAAGGTTGTCTTCGAGCCTCTTCCACGTGGCGGCGGTTTTGTCTTCGAGGACAAGATTTTCGGTGGCGCCGTGCCGCAGCAGTTTCGGCCAGCAATTGAAAAAGGGATCGTAGAAGCAGCGCAATCAGGAGCAATCGCGGGCTATCCCCTGGTGGATTTCAAGGTTCAGTTGATTGATGGCTCGTATCACAACGTCGATTCCGACGAGCACTCTTTCCGTGCGGCCGGACGTAAGGCCTTTCGCGCGGCCATGGAAAAAGTAAAGCCATCGATACTCGAACCAATCATGGACGTAGAGATCCTGGCGCCCCAGGAAAACAGCGGCGATATCATGGGCGATCTAAACTCGCGTCGCGGCCGCGTACAGGGAATGGAGACCAACGGCAAGCAGCAAGTGATTAAAGCTCAGGTCCCGATGTCGGAGATGCTCAACTACCAGTCAACGCTGAACTCGATAACGGGTGCGCGCGGCTCATTCCACATGCAATTTTCGCATTACGATCCGGTGCCGGGCAATCTTTCCCACAAGATTGTCGAGCAATCGAGAGCGGAAGGACGGATTCGCGGCGGGGAAGACGAAGAGTAGAAGACCCTGCGAGGCGCCTCGCGGTTCATTGCCAACACTCAAACGCATGGGTTGCTCGAATCGGAAATCGAATGACCCATCTTCGTCTCAGGGAAACTCGTCGTTCCGGAGAGTTTCGCGTGATTCTACTGCTCGCCGGCAGGTTTCCTGACGCGCACTCTCTGAGCTGGAAACGGACCTTCTTCAATTCGATAGCCTGCGGGAACCTCGAACAGACTACGCGCGGGCTCAGTGCGATCGATATTGGCCAATCGATAGCTGTTTTCACCGAAGCGCGGATCGATATGCCGGGTCATCACCACGGCCTGCAACTCAAGAGAATACCAACGCTCGCTAACAATCTCGATGGGCCGCTCGTTGCCAATCTCACCTGCGGGAATCGTCACGGTGGTCTTTGTGCCCTCGGCCTCTACTCCCCCGATGTTTTGTTTGCCCAGCGATTCGGTTCGGGAGTTGGGATTGTTCTTATCGAGCAGCCCCATCGCAGCGCCAGTCTCGGTCATCTTCTTGTCCATTACGCCGTCCGAGTGTAGCTGAATTCGATAGTGTCCTTTGACATGAGGGTCACCTGCCAGCCCGTCCGGCGGTGGTATCATATACTCGGACTTGAAACGCATCGGTGGCATCTTCCGGGCAACCTGTGCTCGAGGATCGAGTAGATAGCTCACTGCCGCCACGGGATCGCTGATATGAATAGTTTGCGATGGTGCGCGGCTATTTGCAAAAGGACCGATCGCTCTCAATGCTTGTTCTCGCCGGGTGCGGCCTTCAATGTCACGGTAAACGGAAGCGCTCGATTTATAGACGATGCGATTACCGTCGCTTAGAGTCTGCGTGCTCTCTGTTATGGCTTCAGCTGAATAAGGGGCCCCTTTAACAAGCTTGCCGTCAAAACTCATTTCCGAGGCCAGGAAAACGAAGTCGGCTCCGGGCGGCATCGGCGGATGCGGGTGTTCCTGCATCAATCTTTCATGTTCGATCTTGTCGATCATCACTGGTTCCCGCATTATGCGTTCCGAGGCCGGCTGTCTTTCTTGAGCGGAGATCACACCGTGGCTCACCATTACCGCCAGAGCGATCCCGCTAAATAGTCCAAATCTGTTTTTCATTGCTTTTTCCCTTTAGGGCATATCGCCCAGTTTGATTAGTCCCTGACCTGCGCTCGCACTACTGAACAAAGCGAATAGCGCGAGCCAAACCATCCGCACCCACCAACACATCCGCTTTCACTCTTTCGCCGTACCGTTCCATATTCACGGGTAAGCCGAATCTCTCCATTGCTGACCGGGGCAGTTCAACCCGCACCAGCTGCCCACCGTCCTGAAGATTCACCGGACTTATATAGCTCAACGGCAGAAACTGAGTGGTTGATTCACTCCGTTCTGAGTTGCCCGCCTCGGTGTTAATCGTTCCCCCCGCCGTTCCATGAGCCACAAACGTCTGGTTTCCATTTGCAGAAGGCTTCGTTAACCTCCGGACTGACTGCTTTCGCTTGGGCCGAAAGATCGTCGTTCTCTGATTGGGAGTGGATTCTGTGTTTGGATGCTCGATGGTAACAGTTGAAGCTTTAAGAGAGGTTTGCGCTTCGCTAGCGTTATCAATCGCAGTCAGAGATGGTTCTTCGAGCGCCCACCTCATGCCGGCTATCCCGAAGGCGATCAGGACAACCGCGGCCGCAGCCACAATCCAATAACGGCTCCGAATCGCCGCCCGCTTCCCCATGATCGGAGAAGTTTGACTACGAAAAGCCGCTCGCAGGTGGTTTTCGACTTGGGCGGGCGCTGACAGAGACTTCATTTCCGCAGCTAAGACACGGAGCCCGAAGCTGAGCCTGCGCTCAAGTGCCAGCCTGAGCGCACAATCTTCGCAATCGCCGCTGTGAGCAAGCGCCTGTTTCCGGGCGTTCACCTCCCCCATCTGCTCACGCGCAAGGTCGTTGACGACGGTTTCAAAGACTTGGCAGTTCATGCGAAACACCTCGTCGATTTCACTGTGGCTGAAGCTGCGTCTTCCTCTCTGGCAGGCCGCAACTTCTCAATTAAGAGCGCGCGACCTCGATGCAGTCGCGAACGCACCGTACCAATAGCACAACCAAGAATCTCTGCTGTTTCCCCGTAGCTCATTTCCTGCAGATCGCAAAGCACAACCACTTCACGATAACGCTCAGGCAAAGCCAGCACGGCTCGTCGGACCGCCTCTATCGCCTCGGTACGCGACATCTCATCCAGCGGGCCAACAGTCGTCAAGAATGCCTGGCTGGAGAGGCTGCCGTCGTCCCGGGTTTCGTTCATGGAGACGTAAAAACGTTCTCGCTGCAAACGGCGCAGCACATGATGGCGCGCGACCCCCATTAGAAAAGCGCTTAAAGAACCGCGTGCAGGATCGAAAGTGTGCACCTCACGCATCAGAACCATGAAAACCTCTTGTGCAGTATCCTCGGCAAGCTCCTGAGAACCGCACATCTGCAATGCAAAACGATAAATGCCAGGCTGGCGCCGCCGGTATAACGCGGCGAAGGCCTCTTCGTCTCCAGCCCGCATGGCCTGGAGCAGTTCACCGTCGCTGGAGTTATCAGATTTCATCCCGAAGAATAATCAGCGTTTGCCTTCATTCTTAATTCGCACGTGCCGGCAGGAAAGTTCCACAAATGACGGACGGGTAGGCAAGACGGCTGATTAAGTAAGTCGTGGTACGAAATTGAATAGACTCATGATGTGAGTTGAATGAATTCAGGAGATTGTTGACGAAGACTGAGCCAATCCTCAAAGATGTCGGGTGACTGAAGCCAGATAATTAGCCACTGGGCAATCTCCCTGGCTTCTAGCCGCTTCTGCCTCTCGACTGTCTTGCTGCGCGCGATCCCCAACGCGTCTTGTTTTAGCTTCAAAGTCATCTCGCGCAGCTGGCCCAATTGCTGCTGCTCGCTGGTCTGCTCAAACTTTCGCCGCATGGTGTCGAGCTTCTTAATCGAGACTGACGCCTCTGCCAGGCCTGAGAAGTTCAATTCCTCCGGCTCGACTAGAGCCGATAATTCCCGCTCGCGCCATTCAGTATCCAAACTCAACACTTCCGGATGACGCAGCACCGCGCCTTCATCGGCGAGTGTCCGGGCAATTGATGCGGGGCTATCCACGATGGCGGCGCCGAATTTTTCCCTGATTACTTTCTGAATTTGCTTTAGCTCGCGAGCACCAACCGACTCACAATCGAGAGCCTCCCAGACTTCAATCATAAGATCGCGCTTAGTGCGCGCCTGCCATCTGTTCGCTTTCATCAGTCCTGATAGATCCCCAAAGGCTGGCTCAAGCCGCAAACTTGCAGTCAGGAAGGGTGCTTGCCCCGGCCCTTTTGGGTTTTCACACAGCTCTACCGCTCCTCGGTTCTAAGCTTGCGTGACATTGCCGCGTATTGAGCAAACTGAACCAGTACCCGAGATTAAGCATGTTTCCTATGTTTCACAATCGTGCGTTAAACTCTTGCTCATCTAGCCGGCTTGAAGGACGAGTTTAACCCATGTGGACCGGATACATTTCAGTATGGTGGAACCGCTGATGCTTGTTTCGAGTTCAACCCAGGGAGTCTCGGAGCCGGGTTCGCGGTTTAGCGCCGCGGCGGTCCGAGTTTTTCTGTTAGAGGTTGCTCAGGTTTTCGCAGACAAACCTTTCGAACCGCATCCGGTCTTCCGCGGCGGTCATGCCCAGACGTTGGCCAGTTTTGCCTGGCCGCGGCGCTATCGACTCCGCGCGGCAGGGGACGAGAAACGCCTGTTTGATGTCGCCCCGAATGCCCAGGTCCTGGCTCATTGTCGTTGGCACGATAATCGTGCTGAACATCCGACTGTCGTGCTTTGGCACGGAATTGAAGGTTCAAGCGATGCGGTTTATATGGTCGCTACCGCTCAGAAAGCTTTTCGTGCCGGTTTCAACGTAGTGCGAGTGAACCTTCGTAACTGCGGCGGCACGGAACACCTGACTCCAACGCTTTACCATGGGGGACTCAGCGAGGACCTGCGCGCCATCGTCACGGAATTTATCGAACGCGACGGCTTGAGCGAACTATTCCTAATCGGATTCTCATTGGGAGGAAACATGGTGCTCAAGCTTGTGGGAGAATACGGCGAGCTCCCGCCCAAAGAAATCGTCGCCGTTTGCGCGATCTCGCCTTCAGTTGATCTCGGCGCCAGCGGCGACTTGATCGGCCAGCGATCCAACTGGATCTACCACCGAGACTTCGTCCGCCGGCTCAAAAAACGCATTAAGCTGAAGGGGAAACTCTATCCAGAGATCTACGATACCAGCGAAGTTCATCTGGTTCATTCGATCAGACAATTTGACGAACGGTTTACTTCGGTAGCCCATGGTTTTGCAAACGCCGCTGACTACTACGACAAGGCCAGCGCGCTTCGAGTAGTGGACAAGATCAGAGTGCCCACCCTAATCATTCATGCGCAGGATGATCCATTCATTCCCTTCGCACCTCTCCGCGATCCTTCGGTCGGCGCCAATCCCTACATCCTGCTCCTAGATCCCGAGCATGGCGGCCATGTCGCTTTCGTCGCAGCTGCAGCCCACGACGAGGATCGCTTCTGGGCGGAAAATCGAGTGCTGGAGTTTTTCAAATTGGCGCAGCTTTCTTTCTAGCAGGCTTCTGAGGAACTAAGAACGATCCGGAAAGCAAACGAAATGGCTCGAACTCAAGGCTCTTTTCGTGCCGCTTCGTGGGACTTCGTGGATCGTGGTTGTTTCGGCAGCCTGGAGGAGCCGTCACTTCAAAGCGCAGGATAGCCCCAGTTTGCGGCAACGCTCTCGCTCGTCTAGAATCTGAGTGAGAAAGGAATCAATAATGTCTCACCAACCAGTAACAACTGAACCGTCTACACCGACGGTTCTCGCGCTCAACGTGCAATCCATGGGTTTGACGGACGAGCAGTTTGAGAAATTATGCCAGGACAACCCTGACCTCCGAATCGAACTCACCTCGAAAGGCGAACTAATTGTCATGCCTCCCACGGGAATGAAAACCGGATGGCGCAACAGCAATATCACCGGCCGCCTTTTGGAATGGACAGAGAAAGACGGCTCCGGCTTGTCGTTTGATTCGTCCACCCTTTTTACCTTGCCGGATGGGTCGAAACGTTCCCCTGATGCTTCGTGGATTCGCCGTGAAAGAGTAGAAAAACTGAGTCAAGAGGAACAGGCTGGGTTTGCTGCCATCGTGCCCGACTTTGTGATCGAGTTGCGATCTCCTAGCGATCGTTGGCCAGTCCTGGAAGAGAAGATGCTCGATTACATGCGCAATGGCGTGGAACTCGCCTGGCTTATCGATCCAGCGAGGAAGCAAGTATATATCTATCGCCCGAACCAGCCGGTGGAGACTTTGGACAACCCCGAGACCGTTTCTGCCCAACCAGAGTTGGCGGGTTTCAGTTTCAACGTGCGAGAGATCTGGTAGCCGGGAGCGCGGGCCTGTGGTGCAGGGAGACGTTCTTCAAAATTAAGCTTCTTAACAAACGAAGGGAATGTCATCTTCATCGGCGGCATCCGTGAAGCGACCGTCACCGTGCCTGACAGAGACCCCATGCCACGCGCGAGAATCCCATTGACGACGCGCGGCCTTTCGTGCGCCAAGCACTAACGTGCGGTTGTCGGCGCCGTTATTTCTGGAGCTTCTTCAGCAGACGCAACGCGTGGTTGCGGGCGATGAGGGGCAGGTGGTCGTCAGTGCTGATCTCTTTCAATAAAGGCATCAATTGCTGAGGATCCGAAAACCAGTTTCTTTTCATTGCCGACTCGAGGTACTCCATCAGCTTGGGAGAATTCAGCGGCTGGTTCTCGCGCGCCACAGACATGTCGAACACGAAAATCGCCTGATCCGCGACGCGTCGATACTCAGTCACAAGCGCTGATACGCTCGCATTGTTGCTCCAGTTAAACTGGGCCGTCCGTTTGCGAGAGCCCTGGGCCATTCCTATTCGCATGGTGCCAAGGTGAGGAAACTGTTTCTCGGCTTGGTAGTCTTCCTGCGACGCCAAAAATTTCAACACCTGCCACAATTCCGTCAATCGACTCAGGACCGAGGTTGACAAACCAATGGGCTCCACCACCGAGGTTTCTTCATTCAGTCGCTCGAAAGTAATTTTCCCGTGGCCGACGGCGTCGTGTTCGATGACGATATGACGGACGTAAAATTCCGGCTGTGAGAATTCATAAGAATACGTTACGGGTGCCACGAGTGCCTTTGATTCTTCTGTGATCTCGGTGGGATGCGGTGACTGCCCGGGACGGTTATTTTGTTTCCTAATTGACGGCTCGGGCGACTGTTGTGGATTTGTCTGAGCCCGGCAAAAGGACGGAGAGGCACACGTGAAAATCGCCGCGCTCAAAATTAAAAACGCGGCGGGGAGAAGCTGGAGAGTTTTGAAAGTTCGCTTAGCCATCAAGTCGTCTGCGATGGACATTCTAGCGAAAGTGTGGAAGTAAGGGAATCCAGGAGAAAGGGTTCACGCGTTAGACACGATCCAAAGGCACGATCCACGAAACAAAATTAGTGTTGGTTCGTGTGAGTTCGTGGATCGCTAGGTCACCTGAAGAGCCGCGAGATCAACTTACTCAAACCTTACGGAAACGAGTTTCGAGACGCCGACCTCCTCCATCGTCACGCCATAGAGCGCACGGGCCATCTCCATCGTCCTCTTGTTATGAGTAATAACAATGAACTGCGTGCTCGCAGACATCTCCGCGACTTTGTCAGTAAACCGTCCCACGTTTGCTTCGTCTAACGGCGCATCGACCTCGTCGAGCAAGCAGAAAGGCGCCGGTCGATAATGGAAGATGCCCAAAACCAAGGCCAAGGCCGCCATTGCTTTCTCGCCCCCCGAAAGCAGCAAAATATTTTGCAAACGCTTACCCGGCGGCTGCGCGATGACATCAATGCCGGATTCCAGTACGTCGTCCGCCTCTATCAGGCTCATCTCGCCGCGGCCACCGCCAAAGAGCTCTTTAAACAACTCGCCAAAGTTTTTGTTAATCTGTTCGAACGCCTGACGGAATCTCTCGCGCGAACGCTTCTTGATTTCGCGCAGGGCTGCCTCGGTCGAGGATATGCCATCAACTATATCCTGTCGCTGAGCTGTCAGAAACGACAATCGCTCCTCTGATTCAGACAACTCTTCGAGGGCCATCATGTTGACTGCGCCAAAGCCTTCGATCCGAGAGCGCAACTCTTCAACCCGGGCATGGCCCGCATCCAGATCAAATTCTTCTCCTGGCGACAACTCCCTGGCCAATTCCTCGAGCGACTGATTCAATTCGGCGGTGCAGTTCTCGCGCACAAACGTGAGTCGGGCCTGTGCCTCTGCCCGCTGCACCTCGAAGCCTCCGCGCGAGTTGCGTATCTCCGCTGCGCGGCGGTTAAGATCTGAAAGTTCTGCGGACAACGCGTCGGCTTGCTGACGCGCAGCTTCCAGTCTGTCGGAGAGAGTCGTGATCTCCTGCTCCTCGTGCGCTCGTTCCTCGGTGATGCGACCAGCTTTCTGGTCCAGCTCGGCAATCGACTGACGCAACTCTTCAATACGAGCGGTAATTTCAATTGCTTCAAATCTATGCCGCTCCACTCTTGCTGCGAGGTCGGCATACTCGCCTTCCATACGCCGCAGTTCAGTCGCGGTGGCGCGCCTTCTTTCCGCAGCCGCAGCGGCCGTAGCCCTTTGTTCGGCAAGGCCTTCGCTTTCTAATTCGGCTTCCCGTCGCGCCTGGGCCAGCGAGGCAGAAGCCTTGATTACCGTCTCGCCCGACGCCAGTCGTGCTGACTCGGCTGCTTCAGCCTCGGACAGCGCCGTAAGCCGGCGCTGCTCAACGTCGCGGCGCTCATCTTCCACCCGCCCTGCGTCTTCGGCAACTACACGCATGTGCCGCTCAGTGCGTTCGATTTCCTGAGACAGCCCTGTCGCCGTCAGCTCACGGGTCATTGCCTCGCGCTCTTCGCGACCGATGGCCTCGTTCAAAAACACCACTGCGTCTTCGAGTCCCACAAGATGAGTCCGGGCCAGTTTCGCCGCCTGCTCAGTCGAGCTGAGCTCAGATCGCAACCCCTCGAAGCGCGCTTGCAGTTCCCGCAACTCTCGCTTGAAAGCCAACAGCCCGGCCCCTTCTTCAACTGCACGCGCGTCGCCCGCGCTAACGAATTGACCTCCGGCCACCCAGTCGCCATTAAGCGTCACGTAAACCTCGCCGCTAGCCAACGACCTCGTCATGGCATCGTCAAGATTGCCGGCGATGCGCGCATTCATCCGTTGCGGCATCGTTCGCTGTAGGATCGAAACCAACTCCCGAGGGGCGCCCAGCAGATCGCTGATGCGAGGTTCTTGGAGATCTTCGTTCGCGTAGCTAAGAGACATCGAGGGTCGCTCTTCCAGCTGCCACGAAATGGTTTCTATCTCATCACTGGCTCCGTGCAGTCCGGCAACGAGAAAACTTGCCCGGCCTCCATTATTCTCCCTTAACCATTGCGCAGCCCGGGCCGCATCATCAGGAGTGGGCACCACGATCGACTGGAGACATGAGCCCAGCACACCCTCTACGGCTCGTTCCCATTTGGCATCAACCTTCAGAGCATCGGCCAGAGTTCCGATGTAATGAAAGTCGCGCGTTTCGGTTTGAGAAAGCAATAGCTGAACTGCCGATGAGTAGTAAGCACGTCTTTCGTCCAGTTCTTTCAAACTCTCCAGCCGGTGCCGTGTCCGGGAACATTCATCGCGCACACGAGTTAGCTCGGCGTCGGTATCACTTACGGTCTCGTGACCTTTGACGACAGCATCAACCGCCGTTTCGCGCTCAGCGTTGAGCCTGGCGATGTGCTCACGCGCTGTCGTGATCTCGTGGCCAAAACTCTCCGCTTCCGTCTTGCGCTCGACATGTTGCGCGGCCGCTCTTTCACCTTCGCGCGCCAATCCTTCTGATTGCACGACCAGCCGCTCAATCGTGCCTTCGAGCTGACGAGCGATCTCACGCAGGCGTTCGGCGACAGCCGTGTGTGTGAGCAACTCAGCGCGCGCATTCTCTATTTCCGTTTCGGCGGTTACGGCCGCGGCCAACTTTTGCGCATACGCTTCTTCAGCGCCTCTTAGAGATGAGGCACTCTCATCGGCTTCTGCTCGGAGCCTGGCATCCTCCTCCTGGAGCCGTTGGCACTCGGACTCAACCAAAACAAGTCTGGCTGAAAGCGCTTCAATTTCTGCTCCCCCCACCAGGTTGCGTTTCTCGAGCGCTGCGACCTGTTCCTCCTGATACGTTCGCTCGCGCATCTCGCGATCGCGTCTGAGAACCGCCTCGGCAGCGGCGGCACGGGAAGCTGTCAGTTGATCCTCAATCTTACGGGCCTCCTGAGTAGCCTGGCGAGCATCTTCTTCGCGTTGCGCCAACTCGCCTGCCATGCTGCGCTCCAGCGCGCAAACGTCCTGCAGTTTGGACTCGGTCTCGTCGAGTAGTAGGGTTAGCTTTCTATCTTCAGCGACGAACACATGACGCAGCAGATCGCGCAACTCCTCCCGATGCACGCGATAACGTCGGGCCTTGGCGGCCTGCCGTCGAAGGCTGTTAACCTGCCGGTCGATCTCGGAGATGATGTCAGCGATGCGGGAAAGATTCGACCGAGCAGACTCAAGCCGGGCTTCGGCGGCACGCTGGCGGACCCGAAACTTTGTAATACCCGCCGCCTCTTCAATAATCGTACGGCGATCCATTGGCTTGGCCGAAAGAATCTGGCCGATGCGTCCCTGCTCGATGATTGCGTAGTGGCCCCCGGTCAGTCCGGTCCCTGAAAAGAGATCCTGGATGTCGCGCAACCGGCACTGGCGATTATTCAGAAGGTATTCGCTTTCACCGGAACGGTATAGACGGCGGGTAACTGCGACCGACTCGCCTGGCTGAAACTCGAGGGCCAGGCTTCGTCGCCGCCAATGGCGTTTATGTGTAACCTTCTCCGGAGGTGAGACTTCGGGTTTAGCGATCTCCTCCTGAACGACGGTGACTGACACCTCCGAGTCTGTTGCGAGGGACGCAATTTCCGGCTCAACCTCTGAGGTCCCGACGCCGGCATTCACCGTATCCAGGCTAATTACCCGGTCGTCAATCTGTTCGAGCGTCGAATCGATGTCTTCAATATCAGGCTCGTGTTGAATCACGTCATCGCGCACCATGTGCATGACAACTTCCGCCATACCACTCGGCTGACGGTTTCGCGAGCCCTGGAAAATCACGTCTTTCATTTCCGCGCCACGCAGATGTTTGACGCGTTGCTCGCCCAAGACCCAGGCAATTGCGTCGGCAACGTTACTCTTGCCGCAGCCGTTAGGCCCGACAACTGCGGTAATCCCGTCACCCGTGAAGAGAATTTCTGTGTAGTCCGCGAAGGATTTGAAGCCGGTGATCTCTAGCCGTTGGAGTTTGAACATGCTTGATTGCTGGCCCGCGCGAGCCTAAATAAGCCACTGAGCCACTTGCGGGTGTGCCAATATAAGTTGGAGTTGCTTAGAATGTCAACCAAAACCTGAGGTGAGCCGACTTTACTGAAGTCACAAGCAAGGTTAAACCCGCTTGAGCCGATTAAGCGCGGAGAGGTTCCACTCGTCTGCGAAGGCAACTCAGTCTGGCATGGACGCCAAAGCGTCTCCAGCCGTTAACGCCAGGTTACGGCCAACCGCATCCCGTTGAACAAACAGAAGCAGATTCACACCTGGACGGAGGGGATAACTGCCAGCCGAGTTAAAGCCTGAATGTACCTGTTGATAAAGATCGCCGAAGTTCGTCTGAACCTCTGCTCCCTGACTTTCGGAAGCGATGATCACTGGTTCGGTTGACGAGGTCATACGACCATGGTAACCCACCCCCGTGTAGTCGCGCAGGTACCATGGCAGAGGCCAATAGTCCGATGACACGATAGTGATCCCAGTCTTAGTGCCCCGCGTCGTACGTTGGGCGACTCTTTCAATCTCATCGACCAGCGCTAACATCTCTCGACGAGTGTGCGCATAAACGTAGACATACGACTGGGCGTCGTTGTCGTAATTGAAAAAATTTAGATCGAATGTCTTATATCCGCTTAACGCTAGTGCCAGGAGCATCATACCGATGATCAGACGAATCTTGCCCAACGCCCAATCATAGATTACTTGTAGTGCGTAGCCGCTAATCAGCGCGAGGGGAACCACAAAATTCAAAACCAGCCACGGCGTTTTGTAGCTTATCAGGGAATAAGCAGCCAGCAAGCCGAACGCCCACAAAGCTGAAAATAACGCGAAAGCGTTGCGAGGTTTCCAAACTATCAGCGCTGCTCCAATGGCTCCCAGAACTATAAGCGGCGGCTCCTGTCGCCACAACCACCAGACGTAAGTCGTGATTGGGTGAACGTGAGCCTCCTTTCCTGTCTTTGTCCAGAACTCAAAAGTCTTCACGGCATCGTAAACGCCTTTAGGGTAGTTGGTGAAAAAGGAGGAGTAGAAAAAAACGTTGACTCCGACGAATATAATAATCGCGATTAGAAACAAAAGAGCTAATTTCTCTACCCCACCGAGTCTTTCCATCGCACTGGTTTGCGGGTTGGTTTTTCGCCCGCGTTCCGACCGCTGCCGTTTTCTGTCTGCCTGATTCTCACGAAAGAATCTGTTCCTCAACCACAGATAAAAATGTGTGGTTGCTAGAGCAATTGCCAATACTGCGGCCGAAATTACGGCTGTCTCCTTGGTCGCAAACAGAAGCGCCGTCGACACCGATGCCAGCATCAGATATACAGGGTTGCCGACTTCGTAGTATTTCAAACCCGCCACAACCACGGCGAGCGTGAAGAAGACGAACGGTGTTTCGTGAATGAAGTAGCGAGAGAGATAAACAGCTCCGGGCGAAACGGCCAGTAACGCTGCTGCACAGAGAGTGCCAACCGTGCCGATTCGCCGGCGCAGGAGGAGCACGAGCCAGATGGTCCCCAGCCCAAAAAGTGCGGGAACGACCCTCACAGTCACGGTGTTTAGTCCGTAGTTGTTTTGAGCTGACTGACCAAAAAGAAATCTAAAGATCCAGGGAATTATGGCGGAAAAGTAATAGAGAGTTGGACCGTGATAGTTCCCGGGATCGTAATGGTAAAATCCTTCACGGACAAGCCGGACGAGGAAATTCCCATTCACTCCCTCGTCATGATGAAAGGGCACGAGACTGAGATTGTACAAACGGAGAATTGCTCCCACAGCCATGATGAAGGGGCTGCTAATGAGCCAGGTCCGATCCGAAAGGTCGCGCGTTGGAGGCGAGCCGGAAACCTCCGGGGGTGTTATCTTCGGCGGCGCGATTTCGGATCTGCGATTCTTCTTACGGTTGCGCGATTTTGTAGAGGCGGTACCCACCTGCTTCTCCTACGTTCGTAAAGCGCGAAAAGAACTGGTCGTTTACGTTGGCCATGTTACGTTCATGCGGACCGAGGACCGCATACTTGATGTCATATTTCCCTGGCAGTCCGCCCGCGTCTGGTCCGCCCGCGTAGAGCCGCTTGATCTCGCCTTCACGTTCGCGGTATTCAAGACCGTGCGTCCAGATGTGCCCAGGATAACCCATTAAGGATCGTCTTCCGGTCAGAAACACCGGATGATTGTGTACTGAAGCATGAACGATTCTGGCCTGCGGCTCCGTCTCACGTTTGACGATTTCCGCGAACTGAATCCCCAGACGATCAAACACCTGATACTTAACGGGGCTGAAAAGGATAGTTGCAACGTCCACGCTTCCCGCCAGCGTTACACCAACAAATAGCACTACGGCAAGGATGCGGCGCGGACCGCGCTGATGCCAAAGACGCGCCAGCAGCAAGGCTACTATCGGCGCGGAGGCCAACCACCAGTAGAACAGGACTTTGATATTGTCCCACACCCACGGGGCCATTTTGACCAGATTCGGCACAATGAAACAAAGCGTGAAAGGCAAATAGAAAAGTAGTACGCGCTGCGATATGAGACGTTTCTTGCCAAGCCAGAGTATTGCCGCCAGGATCAACGGAATGAATAGTCCTGTGTTCTTTAACCAGAACCAGACAGGATTATCTTTTTCGCGATCCCAGCCGAGCTGCCAATCAAAAAAAGTGGCGGCGTCAACCGAGCTGTTGTGTGTCGACCACCACATTTGGGGAAGAGCAACCAGCGAAGCCGCCAGAAAGAACAGTATCCAGTCACGCCAGCGTCGTTGGACCAGTGTGATACAACCTGCCACCGCCATCACCGCTATGAAACTATGAGCGTGAACGAGGGGCAGCAAGCCAGCGATGATTCCGGCGGCTACCATGCGGTGGGCGGATGAGACACGGAGACGCGGAGACGCAGAGACGCGGAGTTGCTGTTTACCGTTACGCGCCGTCAGCTTCTTTTGCTTTTGCTTCCGCCTCTTACTCTGGCGATCACCCGTCATCCCGGCTCCCTGTCCCCCTGTCGCGGTGCCCTTCTCTCCCGTGTCTCCCCGTCCCCCCATTTGCGGGTCGTTCCCGGCTAACCACCATTGTGTAAATACTATGACCGCGATCGGTAATCCGAGCAGCATCCCTCGCTGTGGAACCAGCAGCGTGGATATCGCGTTGCCCCAACGCCAGGTTGTGTTTGGAATAATCGTTAAAGAGTTGGGAATACTCTTGAGCATCGCCGAGAGACCTTGATCGTACTGCTTCGCTTGCTCCCACAAGAGAACCCAACCGAAACCTCCGTTTAGAATCACCAGTAGCGGCGTTATCACGGCAGCAAGTCGATCTCGCACCATCTCAAGCGCCCAGCGGTGCAACAACCCCACGAAAGAGACGCCGAGGATAAAATTTTCAATGAACATCGATTGGCAAAGATCTGCCCCGCAGCGCACAAAGATTGCCGACACAAAGTCGGTGAGAAAAGGATAAGTAAAGCGTACTCCGGCATAAGTGGGATCTTCAGGTGGAAAGTTATTTCCATAAGCGAAGCTGGTGATGACGCTCAAGTGGAAAGGCAGATCGCCGAAGTTGTTGAGCACACCGGTGTAGATCCCGTCCGGCACTTCGATCATTGCGCGGCTGAAGACTCGCCATAGAACTATTGAGATCGCCGTGTAGAAAAGAACATAGCCGAACGGGGCTTTAGCGGGATGAAGCAACGAGCGTCTGATGCTTTGTGAGGCAGCGGTCAAGTCGTCCTCTACCACTCGCCAGCGCGTGGCGTCTCGCAGTAATACAAACGGGACCGCCAGGACCACCACTGTGAGCGCGATCGCCAAAGGCGTCAGCCCTATGAAGGAGGCGATCACGAAGCCGACCAATCCTAGCGCCGCCAGACCTATACAAGCACCGGCGCAGAGACGAGAAGCAAAGGACGCGGCTTCGTCGTAGAGATAAGTGGTAACCGTGCCGCTGGCAGTCACGAACAACGCAAGCACAAGCGAAATAAGCATGGGTCCGCAAGACGGTGTACTTCGGAAGTAGTGCTGGTTGGTTCCGCCCGGGTCCTTTTTCTGAATGAGTCTTCGAGCTTTCGATCTGACGGCGCGGATTATACGCGAAGGCTGGTGGATAGTCGCAGTGGGCTACTCCAACGCCACTCAACACTGAAACAATTGTACAACCTCAGCAAATTCGCGGGTGAAGTTGAATTGATGATTTGTGACTTCTTTGAGAATGTTCCCGAGGGGAGTAGCCGCTTCCTCACATCCGGCGAAGCCGTAGCGAAGATCGCATGGCTGACTTAAAAGGCTCATGGCGAAACTGAACCATCACCCACTGATCTGTCCCGCTAACCTGATTGCATCACTGCATGTTATCGTTAAGTTTCGTCTAAGAAAGGATAAATCGATGCTCCGAGCAGGTATCGTTGGCTTGCCCAATGTAGGTAAATCTACGCTTTTCAATGCCCTGACCGCACAGACAGCTGCGCTGGCGGGAAACTATCCATTCGCTACCATTGAACCAAATGTAGGCGTTGTGCCGGTTCCTGATGACCGGCTGGGGCCCTTAGCGAAGTTGGTGAAGACCTCTGTCATCGTACCGGCTTCGGTGGAATTCCTGGATATCGCCGGGCTGGTGCGGGGAGCTTCGAAGGGTGAGGGACTGGGCAATCAGTTTCTCGCAAACATACGGGAGACTGATACGGTGGTCCAGGTAGTGCGTTGCTTTGCAGACGAAGGCGTCATTCACGTCGAAGGTTCCGTCGATCCGCAACGAGACATTGAGACGATCCAAATAGAACTCGCACTCGCAGATCTCGCGACCGCCGAGCGCCGCCGCGATAAAGCGCTGAAGAACGTCAAGGGCGGCGACAAAAGCGCCCGCGCCGAACTGACAGTCCTGGACAAGATTCAGCCCGTACTCGAGCAGGGCAAGTCCGCGCGGACGGTTTCGCTTACCGGCGAAGAACACGCGGTCGCTCGAGGTTTTTTTTTCCTGACTATGAAACCAACAATTTATGCGGCGAACGTTGACGAAGCAACGCTGGCAAATCCGGAGAAGCACGCCGGCGCACGGGCCGTGCGCGAGATCGCCGAACAAGAAGGTGCTGAATGTTTGGTTATCTGCGCTCAACTGGAGGCTGAGCTGGTCGCTTTGCCCCCCGAAGAACGCATTGATTACTTGAACAGTCTTGGTGTCTCGGGGAGCGGCGTCGACCGGCTAATTAAGACTGCTTATCACCTGCTGGGTTTGATGTCGTTTCTGACTGCGGGAGAAAAGGAAGTGCGGGCCTGGACAATTCCACAGAATACTCGCGCGCAGCAGGCGGCAGGGGTGATTCACTCGGACATTGAACGTGGATTCATTCGGGCCGAAATAGTGAGCTACCAAGATCTGGTTCGCGTCGGCTCAAACGCAGGCGCGCGGGAGCAAGGACTAACGCGTCTGGAAGGCAAAGACTACCTCATGCAGGAAGGCGATGTGGTCAATTTCCGCTTTAATGTCTAAGTGCTTCGCGCGCCCGATTCAGGATTTGTCTGGCCTCGACTAGACTCTCCTTCGTGTCTGAATCTTGGCCGCTCTTCCGAGGCTATTTTGGCTGCTTCATACTTCTCAGTGCGGCCACATATAATTTCAGTTCCTTCATTTGATTGCGCGACGCCTGAGTGGCACGTGTTGCCTGGTCATACACGAGAGTGCGATCCGCTCCCATCGATCGTATTTCTGTTCCGGTGTCATTGCTTCAGTGTACTTCCGAGAATAGCTCTTAGACGACAAGGATGATTCAAGCGCAGGATACCTAGTGTGTTTCTCGAAATCGGTGCGCCATGCTGGGCATTAGGTGTCCCGCACGGAGTCTCCGTTACGGCCGTCCCTGACAATGTCAATCAACGCGTCCAGTCGCCGATTTGTATTAGCTTGAGATTCTGCAAGATTAGCTTGAGACTCTGCAAGATTAGCATGAGATTCCGCAAGCTTGGCAAATCTCTCTTCGTTTTGTATCTGGAGGTCAACCAGGTGGTTTATCTTGTAATCATGTCCCCGTACGTCGGGGCGCGCGCGCAATCCCGCATTGACGAAGAGCTTCGCAATTCGTTCTAACCTGTCGAGTCTTTGTTCTGGAGTCATCCTTTGGCCTTTCGGTGAGGTTGTCTATTACACATTGTAGTGCACCCCTGAAATGACACAAATAGTTAAGAAAGTATTTGTGGTGAAAGCGAGGCTTCAAACTCAGCAGGCGGCAGGTAGCCGATAGCTGAATGAAGTCGCTTCCGATTATAGACCGCTT
>JACCUI010000116.1 GCA_013811945.1 Pyrinomonadaceae bacterium
AGCTCAGCGGTCTCGATCTTTACCGGAATGCCGACGACCTTCAGATAATCGTAGATGACTCCAGCGTCATTCCTTTTTGCCACGCTGCTTCCGGAGATTTTAAAGACTACCGACTTGGAAAAACGCAGCTGTGGTCCATCACCGTCCGGATCTCTGAACCCAGCCTCATCCAGCAATTTCTTCGACATTGCCGGATCGAAGGAATAGATGTGTCCGGGCGTGTACGCCCAGGAATCCTCGGGCAAAATCGAGTGGGCAATCTTTCCTTGTCCGAGGAGTAGATCGCGGATCAGACTCTCGCGATCGATGGCATGGGCAATGGCCTGTCGTACCCGAATATCGTTTAAGGGAGATTGCGTCGTATTGAACGTCAGCAGGTTCAAGTTGGAACCTTTGAATTGCAGTACCTGAAGGTTTGGATCCCTTTCCAGCGACTTGACCGCATCAGGTGAAAGGTTGGTAGGCAGGGGGGCAATGTCGATGCGGCCGGATTGGAGTTCTGCCTGGAGCGCATTGGTGTCGGCAATCACACGCACTCTGAGAGTCGGAAGTTTTGCCGGTCCTTGCCAGTACTCCGGGTAGGCCTCCAGGTCGACCACCTGCTGCGAATTGTCGTAACGCACAAACTTGAATGGACCAGAGCCGAGCGGATGATCTTTCTGACCGGCATAACTGTCTTTCGGGATAATCGCCACCGGAACCAGATTGGTAAGCAATCCAACCCACGGCTTCGTCAGGGTGACGACCAGAGTTTTTGCATCTGGGGCTTCAACTCTCGTCACATAGCTTTTCTTGTTGTCTCCCGATCCTTCATAAAAGCTGGCAGACTTGGCGAAGTTGCTGGACAAGACGAGGTCGAGCGTGTATTTGGCGTCGGCAGAAGTGAGCGGTCGTCCATCATGGAATTTGACTCCTTCCTGAAGCGTGAAGGTGTAAGTCAGTCCATCATCTGAGTGCTGAATGTTAGACGCCAGTTCCCCAACGTAGTCAAACTTCTCGTTCTTCTTCACGAGGGAATTGAACATTAGCGTTCGCACTCGCTCGCTCGCCGTATCAACCGAAGGGGAGCCGATGGGATCGATGGTGCGGATGTTATCCCCCAGCGCGATTACGAAGGCCCCGCTCTTTCGCCGGCAACCGGCCGGGAACAGCGCACCCATTAGCAGCAGAGAAAAAAGAGCAAGTATCGCTCTCCTGGCTATCATAGGACTGTACCTCCGTACGTGTAGTTCAGTTTCTCGTTAAGCTCCTTAGTCTCGGCTGAGAGTGCTTGAAAGCGTTCTATGTCCAGCGGCAAGGGTTCTCTAATGATCTCCTTAGTGGCGGCGATGCGTGTTAGTGATGCGCGAATACGCCCTTCAGCGAGCTTGCCTGACTGCGCTGTTTTCAGGAGCGCGTGATAACCGCGGCGAATCACGTCGGGACGGGCGCAAATGAGCATCATGTCTTCCCCGGCAACGAAGGCCCGGATAGCTGCTGCGTCAATATCGCAGTGGCGCGAGATCGCGCCCATCTCCAGGTCGTCTGTTACGACGAGATGCTGGTAACCCAACTCCTCGCGCAGCACCCGGGTCACGATGTTATGACTGAGCGAAGCAGGCTCGAGTAAGCCCCCGGCAAACTCCTGGCGGATATCGATGTTTGGGAAACCACCGTGACTCACCATAACGCAGCGAACTCGATCGTCTTTGCGTTGGAATAGTTCTATGTAGGGGGCGAGGTCTTGCGCAATTAGATCGTCATGCGAGAGTTTGACCAACGGCATCTGCTCGTGTGAGTCAACTTCGCCTGCGCCGATACCGGGAAAGTGTTTAAGACAGCCGATGATTCCAGTTTCCTGCAAGCCGCGCAGGTAGACGGTGGTGTAACCAAGGACCTCACCCGGGGAACGACCAAAAGAGCGTGAGTAAAGTCCGTTGGAAAGCAGGTCGCGCTCGTCAGTCATAATGGACATAACAGGCGCGAAGTTCATGTTGAAGCCCAGCATGCGAAGGACTTCACCTGTGATACGGCCAAGCGAGCGGGACGCCGCGAGATCACCATGCTGGCGAATCGTACGGGCGGCCGGCATGGGTGTAAAAATCTTCCGCAGCCTATCGACAAGTCCGCCTTCCTGATCGATACCCACGAGGGGCTCAACCGGAAGGAGTTCACGCACACCGTCCACCAGATTCCGCAACTGTTGCGGACTGGCAACGTTGCGGCCAAAGATAATGATCCCGCCGGGTCTTACTTCCTCGATCAGGGTGCGCGCCTCGGCGTCGAGTTCTGTGCCCGGAAGACCGATGAAGAAAAATTGTCCTACTTGTTGCTCGAGGGGGATGGAGTAAAGTGAATCCGATGGCATTTTCAAATGAACAGTACAACCCTTCCTTCGTCATATCGCGCAGAGAGTTTAGCATGAGAGAACTAGATAGTCAGAAAGCCATGCAACCGCGGAACCGGGAGCGATTTGAGGTTGGGTGAAAACCCGAAACGGCGGGGGTAATTTGCAAGTCAGGAAGGCGGACCCTCTCCCCGCCTCAAGCTGAGAGCCACTCAGCAAACCCGATATCCTCATCTGCTCATTTCAAGCTATACCAGTCCATCTCTTTCTTCGTTCTTGTTTTCGTCGTATGAGTCGGACAGCGTCCACCTTCCTGACCTGCAAGATAGCGGAGCTTGACCGTCCTTTTTGAGGATCGGGTCTTCGCTTGCGACCGCAGCACGCTAAGTCTCGGGCCGGCTGCGTTTCACACTGCATGAAAGCCGAAGTTAATTATTTATCTTTCCTGCCTTAAGTAGTATAAAACCGAGATGCCTCAGGAAATCATGAACCAGGAAGTTTTTACCCGCGCATCGATCATTTCCTTTTTCTTCACATGTCTGTTGTTAAGTGGCGTTACCGAGGTGCGAGCTCAAGACACGGTCACCGGCGCCTTCGAGGGCATCGTGAGCGATAGCCAATCCGGAGTCGCAATAAAAGGTGCAGTCGTGGAGATTATCAACGAACAAACCGGACTGAGTCACAGTCTCAATACCGACTTTCGAGGCCGCTTCTACCAGGGCTTGCTTATTCCCGGGATTTACCGAGTACGCGTATCAATGCCAGGGTATCAGACTCGCGAAGTATTGCAGCGTTTGAAAATCACCTACACCGGTGAAGTCGTGCCGGTTCCGGTGGCGCTCGATCCAGCCCCGGCAACAGTGACGCCGACAGCATCGCCGTCGCCAACGGTCACGCTGGGAGTTGAAGACACGGACGTTCGCAGCAGCATTGTTAGAAGTGATGGCCGGCGTGGCGGCTCCTTCAACGAAGAGGAGGTGTCGACGCTTCCACTCGGTGCGGCCACGCGTGTTCGCACCTTTGATGAGCTCACTCTCCTGCTACCTGGAATTGCTCCGCCGCCGCAAACACTCGGCAGCGTCGCCGGGCCGGGTGTCGGCGCAGGTGTCGGCTCAGCCGGCCAGTTTGCAGTCAATGGGTTAAGGTCGCGAGCTAACAATTTTACTGTGGACGGCTCCGACAATAACGACGAAGACATCGGGGTAAGACGGCAGGGTTTTGTGGCCCTCATTCCGCAACCCATCGAATCCATTAAAGAGTATCAAGTAATTACCCTGTTGGCGCCCGCACAGTTTGGACGAAACATCGGGGCCCAGGTGAACGCTGTATCAAAATCGGGTGGCAATGCTACCCACGGCACCGCCTACACTTTCTTCAATTCAAGTCAGCTTAACGCGCGCAACTTTTTCGATACGAACTTCGGAAACAGTGCTACGCCCCTCAGAGCACAGGGAAAACCTGTGCTGCTTAACGGCAGACCAGTAATAGTCACGAATCAAAGCGGAGAGGAAGACTCGTTTACTCTGACAACGGGAGGGCTGGTTTTGGGTGGTCCATTGGTGCCCAACGAGCCTGGGGGTTCGGGGCGAAGCATGTTCTATTTCATTTCAGCCGAAGGGCAGAACGTAAATGCGACCAAGGAGGAGAGCTTTGCCGTGCCTATGGTTGAGCAGCGTGGAATCTTCAGGAGTGGAGCTACCGGTCTCTCCGCCGATCCGTTCACGGGTCAGCCGGTGGTGAGCTTTCCCGCGACGGTAAGTGGCGATGCCATTTTCAGTCTCTATCCTTTTCCCAACAATCCCAATGGCATATACGGTACGAATACATTCACTCAGGTTTTGCCGGCGCGTCAACAAGGCAAAGTGCTCTCAGGGAAATTGGATGCCAACTTCAAATTTGGCCAGAGGCTGCAGAGCTTGACGTCGCGGTATAATTTTACCGATGATTTCAGGGATATCCCCGTAACCGGCGGCGCGGTGTTTTCTTCGATCCGGCCGAATGTGCGCACGCAGAACTTTTCCAACTTTCTCAATAGCGAACTCAGCTCGCCGAACAACACCACCAGAGTTTTCAATCAGCTCAGAGCGTCTTACGGGCGCACGCGACTGGTCTTTGAGGAGTTGCGTGACCAGGAGTTTCTCCGCCCCAGCAGATTGGCTAGCACCTTTGGCCGAAACGAAAACTTGTTTTTGCTGAATGCACCTCTGAGAGTAAACGATACTCTCCCGGGCTCCGCCAATGTCCTCTATGACAGGTTCTTCAATTTCAACATTGAGGATATCCTCGGGCCAGTGGGTCAGGTTTCGATCGCTGGATTCAGTCCCGTAGGCGTTGACGTATTCAACTTCCCACAGCGGCGCGTGAATAACACTTATCAACTGGCCGACACGCTCACGATGCGTTTCGGCAACCACGCCCTGACTTTTGGAGCAGACTTTCGCCGCTCGGAGCTTAATAGTGAACTCCCGGTCAACGCCCGCCCGTTAATCACTTTTGGCGGAGCGCCGCGACTAAGAACGAATGCACAAGGCAGTCTCGAACTATCTGGGTTCATCAGCGCTGTCGATCTCGCAGCCGCGTCGGCTCCCAGCGGCTTCTTTCAAACAGTGACCCCCGGCGTCAGCTCCGCTATCAGTCTCCGCTATTACCAGTGGAACTATTTCGCTCAGGACGAATGGCGCATGAGGCCGAACCTGACGTTATCACTGGGCCTGCGTTACGAATACAACACTCCGCCGCGTGAGACGGCCCGGCGTATTGAAAACACTTTTGCCGACCCGGCACTAGCCCTGGTGCCGGGTCTGCGAAGATTTCTAGATGGGCGAATGGAGATTTTTGACGCCGACAGAAATAACTTTGGTCCGCGGGTCGGTCTGGCTTATTCGCCTGCACTGTTTGGACCAAACCGGACCAGTGTCTTCCGTTTGGGTTACGGAATATTTTTTGATCAGGCCCTTGGAGCGGTTGTCAGCCAGTCGCGAAATGTTTTTCCAAACTTTTTAACGCTCAATTTAGCCGGCGGCATATCAACGCAGGCCGGCGTTGGCTTCGTCATAACCGATCCGAGTCTTCCGTTCTTCCCCTGTCGTGATAGCCAGGGATCTGTGAGATTCCTGCCGGTAACTCAACCAGGCACCTTGAACACGTTCAATTCGCAGATGTCTCTCAGCTGTCTGGTAAATATTAATACCTCTTTTCCCGGTGGCTTTGGTTTTACGTTGCCCGCGCGCGAATTGGAGATGCCCACGGCGCACCACTACGCTTTCACTTTCGAACAACAGTTGCGCAACAACCTGGTTATGTCTTTGGGCTACGTCGGCACTCAAGGTCGTCATTTGCTTCGTCTGACCACGCCAAATTTGGGTCCCAATGCTTACCTTTTTCCTACGCGCATAAATGTCGTTGGCAATCAACCTAACGTTTCGGGTTTCGCGACCGGGCCGGGTCAGCGCATCCAACCAAACGGAGTGATCGTCGGCAGCCGGCCCACACCGACCGCCGGCGCAGTCAACATCTATGAAAGCTCCGCGAACTCACGTTACGACTCCATGCAGATGCATTTGCGCGGCCGCTTCCCCAAAGCTGTTCAATACCAGATTGCCTACACGTTATCTCGATCAATCGACGATGTTTCAGATGTGTTTGATCTTGCCGGCGCCTCGGCACTCCCGCAAAACAGTTTGACTTTCGCAGGTGAACGAGCACCTGCAAATTTCGACGCGCGCCACAGGCTTTCGTATAGCTTTGGATACGACCTGCCGGCGTTCGCTAACGCCAGCAGAGCAACTCGGTTACTCCTTGGTGGATTCCAGCTCGCCAGCCTGGGACGTTTTCAAAGTGGACAGCCTTTTACAGTTAACAACGTTTGGGACGTAAACCTTGACGGTAACCTGACCGATCGTTTGAACACCACTCAGGGGCTGGAAATTACCGGTGACGGGAGTCGCCCTTTAATTCTGGTAACGCCCGAACCCGCATCACTGGCAGCTCCAATCGGACAGGATGGTCAGATTGATCGTAATTCCTTTCGAGCAGGCAACATTCTGGAACTCGACCTGGCTCTGGTGAAGAGTTTTGCTTTTGCCACTCAGCAGCGACTAACCGTGCGCGCGGAGATCTTTAACTTAATAGACCGGGCGAATTTTGGCATTCCTATACGCTTCCTCGGCGCCGCGGGCTTCGGACGGGCTGTCGATACAATCACTCCCGGCCGGCGGATTCAGTTCGTACTGAAGTACTCGTTTTGAGCGTTTGGACGGAAGGCGCGCTGCCGGGTGCATAGACCATCCTGCCTACCACAAGGAAAATCGCTTCGCTCATAGGGGGCCAGCCTTATCCATGGCGTCGGGCAGTCGGAAAAAGGGTTGTGCGAGCGGCACGATGCAGTATCTCGGCTGTTTGCGGCGTAACCCCAACGATGCGCCAAACAGAACTTTGCCGGTTACGACTTCTGGCTGGGAAAACTCAATGAGTTCAACGGCAATTTCGTCAACTCCGAGATGGTCAAAGGGTTCACCGTCTCCGGCCAATACCAGCAAAGATTCGGACCTAACAGGCTGCTGAAATACTAAGAACGATCCACGAAACACACGAAGCGGCACGAAAAGAGCCCCTTAGTTTGAGTCATTTCGTGTGCTTCGTGGATCGCCTTATTCTCGAGAATGGACCACCATTTTTTCAGCCGCCTTCTAAGAGATAAGTCTGCTCTTCTTTCCGAACAGCAACAGCGCCGAACACGCGTGTCCGTTCCCGTATCACAAAACTTCAGGAGCCCGTGCTGAATGCGCCAGGAATTGTAGTAGGCCTCTCATTCACACCCTGCTTTAGCTGGGTGATAGTGAGGAGCGAGCGCTCTTGCCATAACCGTTTGAACGGTTAGGCAGCGCAACGAAAACCGTTAAAACGGTTCGTTAGATTCGTCGGTCTACCGGCACCCAGCTAAAGCAGGGTGTGATGAGAAGCCCCGGCTTATGCCTTCTCCCCTACCTTGGACACGCGGTCTCCAAACTTGGAACACCGAGCACCCTCGCAAACGTCATCCAGCTAACGGCATTGGAAAGTGTTTAGTGTGCGTGCCGCCGGCAGCGGCTACCCATCAATTAAAGCGATAAATGGTCACGAGGTTCCGACTTCTTATGCGGGTCCTGAGAATCTGCAAGCTGCGTTGGAGCAGAATCGGGCCGAGCCCGTAAGTCTGGCAGCCGCTGATTTCGATGAAGACGGTGTACCAGACCTCGTGACTGGCTACTCACACGATGGTCGCGGCATCGTCTCTCTGCGACGAGGCAATGTTGATTCCATTTACCCCAATAGTCCCGAGGCCAAACAAAGAGAGATTACCGGCAACTTCATAACTGCTCCATTTCTTTCGCCTGCTCATGTCTTTCAGGTACCAATTGCCCCTGACTTCATCGGCACTGGCGATTTCGACGCGGACGGTCACTGGGACGTGGTGGTAGCTGCGCGTGGCAAAGAGTTTTTATCACTCTTGCGCGGTAACGGGCGGGGCAATTTTGAAGTGCCGAATGACATCCGCTTGCCCGGGGCTGTGACCGCGCTAATCACCGGCGAGATCAATCGGGCCGACGGTCTCGCGGACGTGTTGGTTACCGTCGATGGGGAAGGTGGAGCAAAGGCTTTGGTTTACGAAGGGCCCGCCGGCGCACTCAAGACCCCACCGGAGAGTTCCGACTCCCGGCGCCCGCGAACTCCCTGGCGCTGGGGCAGTTGAGTTCCGCCTACACGATCGACCTGGCCGTCGCCGCCGGTTCGGAGTTGTTGCTCGTGTACGGTCGTGATCGAAAATTGACTCTCCCACTCAAGGAACAAGAGTCAGTTCGGCCGGCACGCGTCGAGCGCCGTTCTTTCACCGGCGCGGTGAAGTCGGTGGTGATTGGCAGGTTCGACGAGAGCCCGTGGTCAGAGATCGCAGCACTCGTCGCGGGCGGCGAGGTTCAGCTGCTGAGTCGTGGCGTAGCGAAGCGGCGAGGCCGAGGCAAGGAACCACTTTTCGCGGAGTGGATGAAACGCGAACTCCCGTCACCAGGGCCAGCGGCCGAGCGGTTGATCGTCGCGAACGTCTCCACATCCGCCGCAGACGATTTATTGGTGCTCGATTCTTCGGATGGGCAAGTGCGTATCTTGCGGGCTGGGCGGGAGAGTAAATCGTCCGTCGGCCCACCTGCTCGGAATGAAGGATTCGCAGCACGAATCATTATCGTTGACCGTGGGACTTGCTGAAACGGTGGCGGTGCTGCCTATGCAGCTTGACACTGATGCTTTGACGGATCTCGTGATGTTGCGGCAGAACGAGATTGAGCCGGCAGTGGTGCTGACGGCGTCAACTGCCAGGCTTGGGGCCGGCGCAGACTTTGCGCAAACATCGAAACTGGCCGCGAAGCTCGACAACGAAGAATGGCGTGCCGCTGCTTCCGCCGCTGGCGATCTGCAAGAGTCTCATCGCAATTCGGCACGAAGGGCGGCGCCACCCGGTCGACGCCTCGCGTAAAGCCGAGCGCCAAAGAAGAACAAACAATACGTCCGCTGGCGCCCAGCTGCCCGTCGTCGTCGATCAATGTTGGGCAGACTATCGACGGAACGCTAGCTACGACTGACTGCTTTCTCGACGATGGGAGCTATGTGGATTTTTACACTTTCACCGGTACGGCCGGGCAGCAGGTGTCGATCACTTTGAACTCGGTGTCTATGTCGATGCTGACTCGGTCGACATCTATGTCAATTCTAACGTCATCGCTTTTAATGGTCGGAGTGGTGTCCGTATTCCCGATGCTAACGGCATTCTCAATGACAGCGACAATTCCGGAAGGCTCATTAACCTCGACTTAAACTACATTTTCGGCAACTCCAGCCGAGCAGTCGACCTGGGCTTTGAGGGGATTACACCTAACGATCCGGGTGACGTGGATGGCGGCGCTAATTTGCAACAGAACTTTCCGGATCTCGCCTCCTCTACGATAGCGCTCCACGAAGGCCCGCAGGAAGTTGGCGCTCCGGCAAATGCCGCCCTGACCAATGTCAGAGGAACGCTTAACAGTTCACCGAATACGAACTTTACCGTGCACTGGTACTTTAGCGACGATGCACAATGCATCGCGGGTCAAGCAGGAAGCAGACCCCTTGTCTTTGACCGGATTGCGAATGTGAACACAGATGGAAGCGGTAACGCGCCATTCATAATACCGTTCAACTTTCCCGCCGGAATCACCAGGGGAATCATAAACTGTTCGGCCACCGACCCTCAGGGCAATACATCAGAGTATTCCGCCTGCTTCTCGGTGGTCGCCGGGGGAACCCCCACACCTACGCCCACGCCGGCACCGATGACGATTCAATTCAGCTCAGCCGTCGCGAGTGTGAGTGAAAACGGTGGCAGCGCGACTGTGACTGTGAATCGCTTCGGCAACAACTCCGGAGTGGCCACGGTCGACTATGCCACCAGCGACCTTGCAGGGCTGGCCGATTGCAATGCACTGAACTCGGGTAAAGCCTCATCACGCTGCGACTATGCTACAGCAATCGGGCGGCTGCGCTTTGCCGCCGGTGAAAGCTCCAAGCCTATCTCTGTGCTCATCGTTGACGACGGCTATGGAGAAGGCGACGAGCAATTCCACATCATTCTCAGCAACGCCGTGGGTGCGAATCTGGGGGCGTCCAGCACCGCTACGGTTACTATCAATGACAACGAGACGGCAAACGGAGGAAATCCGATCAACCAGCCAGGCTTCTTCGTGCGCGAGCACTACCTGGATTTCTTTAGTCGAGAGCCTGACCCCAGCGGCCTGGCCTTCTGGACTAATGAGATCACTTCTTGTGGAACCGATACGGCTTGCATTGAGCTGAAGCGCACCAACGTGTCGGCGGCCTTCTTCCTCTCGATCGAGTTTCAGCAGACGGGTTATTTGGTCTACCGGATGTACAAAGCCGCCTACGGCGGCACCCCTGTGCCGGTAAGGTTCAACGAGTTTCTGCCGGACACGCAGCAGATCGGGCTGGGAGTAGTGGTAGGACAGACTGGCTGGGAGCAGGTGTTAGAGAACAACAAGAATCTCTTCGCCGCAGACTTCGTGGGACGGTTGCGGTTTGCGACAGCCCACCCGACGACGCGGACGGCGGCGGAATTTGTTGAATGCTTGCGTCATACCTACGCCAGCAGAGCGCACGGCTCCCATCAGCGAGTTTGGCAGTGGCGACACAGCGGGTCGCGCTCGCGTGTTGCGGCGGGTGGCGGAGAACCCGACGCTGGCACAACAGGAGTTCAACAAAGCGTTTGTGCTGATGCAGTACCTGGGATACCTGAGAAGGAATCCGAACGATGCACCGGATGGAAATTTTGACGGTTACAACTTCTGGCTCGCGAAACTCAACCAGTTCAATGGCAACTTCGTAAACACCGAGATGGTGAAAGCCTTCATCGTCGCGGGCGAATACAAACAAAGGTTTGGCCCATGAGATAGGGAGCCCGCGAAGCGGACGGCAGCGCCCTGTCAGAACAGGAAGCGGTACCGACCTGATCTGATCTGCGGCGGCTCTCAGCGAACAAGAAGAGATCGTTGAATTAAACATTACTCGAACAAGATCACTCATCTGCTGTCGCCACGCTTCGCGGGCTTGCCACCTTTTCGGACACGCTACCTAGGGTTCCGCTTCGCTTCACCCTTCGCTTTATGCTGTCACCCGGTTCCCGGGTTCTAAATCCGATTGTCGGCGCCAACTGCCGTTACCTCACTAGGCAAGCGATAGTGGGTCAGTCACGAACTTACCCACTACTGGACTAGAGTGTTCTAGGCAAGGCGCGGAGTTTCTGCGATAATCCGGGCGTCGCGCTAGCTTGTATTTACTTTGCCGCTTTATGCAGGCTCTCTTACACTGACTAAATAAAGCCATCCTGCAAAACACCTCGCTCTCGTTAAATAGGGTGAGTTCTCCATGAGAAGCAGATGAGTTGTCCCCTGACTCAGGATCTATATCGGACTCGAGGGCCCTCGCGGCGCCGGGTTCATCACATATTAGCGTTAACCAGAATCGCGGCATCCCTTCTCAAGACTTTTCCCGCGCGTGCGTTTTCTTTGAGTAGATCGCTCCTTGCCGTTATTGCCCTTGCTCTGTTGCTGTCGGGTTCACCCGGGTCACACTCGCAATCCTCGAGCCCCGCAAACGCGGCGCCTGAGCTTGTGATTCAGACCGGGCATAGTTCCAGAGTCAATTGCGCCGTGTTCGCACCAGACCGGCGCTGGCTTGCTTCGGGCAGCGCTGACAACACCATCAGATTGTGGGACGTGGAATCGGGTAGCGAACTGCGCGCTTTAACTGGTCACAACAACTGGATCAAGTCGCTGGCTATCAGTCGCAACGCCGAAATCTTGGCTTCTGGTAGCAACGATCGCACAGTGAAACTCTGGGATGTTTCTTCCGGCCGCGAACGCGCCACGTTGGTCGGGCACAATGGCCCGGTTGAAGTAGTGTTGTTCAGTCCGGATGATCGCTGGCTGGTTTCCGGAAGCACGGACGGGACGATCAAGATCTGGGAGAGCGCCACCGGCAGGGAAGTGCAAACACTGAAAGGTCATGCGGCCGGGATAACGAGCTTAGCATTCAGCGCTGATGGGAGGACAGTGGCGTCGGGTAGCACCGACAAGAGCATCAAGGTTTGGGACACGTCTAACTGGACCTCGCTCAGAAGTCTCAACAAACATTCTGCAAAGATCACAACCCTGACTTTTAGTCCCAGCGGTCAGCGTTTAGCATCGGGAGGGGCTGACGGCACGATCCTCATATGGGACACCGCGAACGGGCGCGATCGCCTTACGATGAAACGTAGCTCAAGCGCGGTCTTGTCCGCGGCCTTTATGAGCGACGGCGAGTTGGTCTCGACCGGCGCGGATGGAGCCATCGTGTCTTGGGACGTCTTAGTCGGCAAAGAACGACGTGTGGTCGCGGGCGCACCGGAGGTCGAAGAGATCTTATTTGCAACGCTCAGCAAAGACGGAGCCATGGTAGGCTCGAGCCTGGGAACCAAGTCGGTAGACTTGCGAGACTCAGCAACCGGAGTTTTTTTGAGGAGACTTGAGAGTCATTCCGTTAGTTTCTATGCGGTTGCTTTTAGTCGCGACGGCAGATGGCTGGCCTCGGGTGCTAACGATCGCACGGTAAGACTCTGGCAGATCGCCACGGGCCGGGAGCTTCCAAAGCTTGCCGGGCATTCCGGCTGGATATCCGCGATCGCTTTTAGTCCAGATAGCGGTCTGTTAGCTTCCGGCAGTAACAGCGGTGAAGTGAAGCTATGGGACGTTAATACCGGTCGTGAAACTCTTAGTCTGCCCCATAGTCAGGAGCGCATTCACACAATAGCTTTCAGTCCAGATGGAAAATGGCTGGCCGCGGCTGGAACCGAGAAGACAGTTCACCTGCTGGAGGTGGCCACAAAGCAATCACGGAGACTGACGGGCCATTCCGGAGAGATAACGAGTCTCGCCTTCTTGCCAGACTCATCGTTGATCGCATCCGGCAGTACCGATAAGACCGTTAAACTGTGGAACCCGAGCACCGGAAGCGTGGTCAGAACTTTTGACGCGATCGGTGATCAGGTCAATGCTGTTGCGTTCAGTCATGACGGTAAGACTCTGGCCGCCGGTACGGCGGACAAGAAGATCGCTCTGCTTCCTTTGGGTTCCGGCGAACCGCGCTTACTAAATGGCCACGGCGGCGACATTCTAACGCTTGCGTTTAGTCCCGACGGTCGTTGGCTGGCCTCCGGAAGTATCGACGAAACAGTGGGGCTCTGGAATCCGCAGACTGGTCAAGAGGCTCACAGATTGGTCGGCTCTTCTGGCGCAATAAACAGCGTGGCCTTTAGTAGCGACTCGCGGTGGCTAGTCTCCGGCAACGGCGACGGCAGTATGATCGTGTGGAGTGCGGGAACTGGAAACCTGGTCGCGAACATGGTTTCAATCCCAAGCCGTGACGACTGGCTGGTTGCTACTCCGGGCGGACTATTTGACGGATCACATGCGGCTTGGAAGTTTTTGCTCTGGAGATTTGCGCAATGTACATTCAAAGTTGCACCCGTCGAATCCTTCTTCAACGAATTCTATTACCCTGGGCTGCTCGCCGAGATTTTCGCGGGTAAGAACCCTCAGCCGAGGACGGACATATTAAAAAAGGATAGACGCCAGCCACAAGTAAGTCTGGGGACCGTGGAATCATATGCCCCAGCTGATAAGATCGCGCGCCGAACGGTGCGTTTAAAAGTCGAGGTTGTTGAAGCAGGTCCTGGCGCTGACCATGCCAAAGGTAGCGGCGCTCGCGACCTGCGCCTGTTTCGGAACGGCTTGCTCGTACAGACCTGGAAAGGCGACGTGTTGGGAGGTCGTTCGAAAGAAACCATTGAAACGGAGGTGCCGATCGTCGCCGGTGAAAACAAGTTCACCGCCTACGCGTTCAATCAGGACAACGTCAAGTCGACAGACTCGCAGGTCTCGGTAACCGGCGCGGATAATCTTCGACGCAGAGGCACGGCGTATTTGCTCGTGGCGGGAGTCGGCAATTACGCTAACCCGCAGTACAATCTCAACTACAGTGTCGCAGATGCCACGGCGATTGGTGATCAGCTAAAAATCCACCAGGAAGTCCTGGGTCGGTACCACCCCATCGAAGTCATTCCGCTGCTTAATGAGGACGCCACGAAGGCGAATATCCTGCTCGCCTTAAGACTGCTCGCAGGCACGGCCACGGGTCCTCTGCCAAAAGATTCTCCGGCTGCGCTTGCAAAAATTCGGTCGGCCCAACCCGAAGATGCGGTTGTCTTTTACTTTTCTGGCCACGGAACGGCGGAGGGGGATCGGTTCTATCTCCTACCGCACGATATTGGTTATCAGGGTTCCCGTTCACGGCTCGGTAAAGATGGGCTGGCTACTATCCTCACTCATAGCATTTCCGATCTTGAGCTTGAAGAGGCTCTCAAGCCGGTGGACGCTGATCAGTTGCTCCTGATTATTGATGCTTGTAATTCGGGTCAGGCATTGAAAGCCGAGGAAGAGCGGCGCGGTCCAATGAATACTAAAGGCTTGGCGCAACTGGCTTACGAGAAGGGAATGTATGTTTTGACCGCGTCACAAAGTGATGAGGTGGCTTTTGAATCGGCGGGACTTAAACACAGCTACCTGGCCTATGCCCTCGTCGAAGAAGGAATAAAGTCCGGCGCCGCAGACGGGGACCGCAACGGACAGGTGTTCTTAAAGGAATGGTTTGATTACGCTACCGAACGCGTCCCCCGGATCGGAAAAGAGAAACCGCGCGCCGGAAAACAATTGGAAGAGATCGATCCCGACGAGCAGCGGGTGCAGCGTCCGCGGGTTTTCAATATGCGTCAGGGCGGAGCCGAACGATTCGTGATTGCGCGCCTCGCGGGCCGGGCTTTAAGTCTCAAAATCTGAGATCTCAGATCTGAGATCTCAAATAAGTTGAAAGACCTCGTCAATATCGTAGTCTAAATGGAAGAACTAGAACCTTTAACTGAAGCCAACACCATAGAAACGGGCGTAAGCGACCCGGCTGCGGTCACGCGTATCGATGAGGAACCACTCATTGGATCAATGCTGAGTGGACGTTATCTGGTGAAGCGCAAGCTCGGCCATGGGGGCTTCGGCGTGGTCTATCTCGCCTCTGACGAAAAAATGCTGTCCCGGCCAGTGGTGGTCAAAGCCTTGCTGGAGAGTGAGGGCAAAAACGAATGGACTGTAAGAAAATTCAAACAGGAGATTGAGGCCCTGGCGCGAATCGACCACCCCAGCATCGTAGGCATTTTCGATGTGGGTGAGCTGCCCGATGGCAAGCCATATATTGTTATGCAGTATGTCGATGGCTTCGGTCTCAGGCTGATTATCACTCCCGAGGGAGTGGATTTTTGGCGAGCCGCAAACATCATGAGGCAAATTGGACGCGCACTTACCGCTGCTCATGACCGCGGAATTTTGCATCGCGATCTAAAGCCTGAGAACATCATGATCCAAACGCTTGGCGACGGCGAGGAGCAGGTCAAGATTATCGATTTTGGGATCGCCAGAGTTAAGAACTCGGTAATTTCGAAGAGCACTGCCAGCGATCGAAGTGTAGGAACCATTGCCTACATGTCGCCGGAACAACTAAGTGCCGGGCAGCTCTCACAGGCCAGCGACGTATACTGCTTCGGTGTCATCGCGTATGAGCTGCTGACCGGAAGGCGGCCGGCAAATCCGGAATCTGCGTATCAACTGCTGGAGATGCAGCGTTCAGGAGTGCGCATTAAGCCGGTGGACTTGCGTCCGGGGCTCCCGCAACAAGCTGACGCGATAATACTCAAAGCACTTTCGTTCGATCCTAAAGACCGATACCAGCGGGCGCGCGATTTCGGCGATCTTCTGTCCAGTGCCTTGCTGGGTGACGATGAACAAACTGTCCTCGCGGGCCATCCTGCGCTAGCAAACGCAAGTGAGCGTGCGGAAGGGACGGTGACGGTTCCAGAAACCGCCCACGTCCTGTTCATGGACATCGTTGGCTACTCGAAGATGCTGATTGACGAACAGCCAGCTTGTTTGCAGAAGCTTCAGTCAATCGTCGGCAGAACGGAAGATTTTAACCGGGCTCAGGCTACCAAACAGCTAATCCGTCTGCCCACGGGCGACGGCATAGCCCTCGTATTTTTTGGTGATCCCGAGGCTCCCCTTCGTTGTGCGTTGGACATTGCGTATGGTTTGAAAGACTGCCCGGAAGTGAAGTTGCGAATGGGCATCCACAGCGGGCTGGTCTACCGCATGGCCGACATCAATACCAACATGAATGTTGCGGGCGGCGGGATCAATATCGCTCAACGCGTGATGGACTGTGGCGACGCCGGTCATATTCTGGTTTCGAAGCGGGTCGCGGACGATCTGATGGAACTTGCTCGTTGGGCTCCTTGCCTTCACCACCTTGGCGAAGCCGAAGTGAAACACGGCGTGCGGGTGCCTTTGTTCAACCTTTACACCGACGACGTGGGTAACCGGGAAATGCCGGCCAAACTACGTGCCGCTGCTCCCTCGCTCGCGCCCAATCGAATGGCGAGGATCGCTGCCGCCGCCTTGGGCGTATTATTAATTGGAACGGCCGCCTTCTTTGTGTTGAAGGCTCGCAACGGTGCGACCGAAGGGGCGGCCCCGGTTGTGCCGGCTCTGCCTGAACGAAAGCTCACCTACTCGCTCACCGTACAAAAGATGCGTGAGGGTAAGACCGATGGTGGTGAGATCGAGATGACTGGGCAAGAAGTCTTCGGCAACGGCTGGAAATTTCGCTTCAACATCGTGCCGGAGCAGGCGGGCGCGTTGTATCTGCTCAATGAAGGCCCGGGACCGGGCGGCGCTACGGAATATAATGTTTTGTTTCCGACTCGTAAAACGGGAAGTGCGGCTCAAATCGGGGCCTTTGAGAAAGTGCAAACCGGCTGGAATTATTTTAATGAACACACGGGAGTGGAAAAACTCTGGATTATATGGTCGACCAACCCCGTTCCTGATCTTGACGGCGTATTTCGAGACGCTGCAAGCAACAAGGGCGTATTAGCTGAGGCTCAAATCGGCAAGGTTCAAAAATATTTGCACTCCTCCACTGTCGCTAAGGCCGAGGCAAACAAATCAGGGGACGCGACAGTGGTCAAAGCCAAAGGAGATATTGTGGTCAGCGAGGTCAAGTTATCTCACAAGGCCTACTAGTGGCCGGTAACCTAGAAGATCTCTTTGCCGCAGGGTTTGCCGATGTGATCGTGGTAACGAATAATCAATTCGTTAGTTGAGTGCGATCGCTACCGCTCCCGGTTCTGTAAATGGAGTCGCGTTGGAACACTCAATTGCGGGAACTGACCGTGATAATTTCAACGCTACGGTCCACTAGTAACATCTAAAGCAGAACGGCGCCATAGCAGCGGAGGGTCTATGATTATTGGGAGAACACTTCGAACAGTATCGGGATGGGCTTGCGGAATCGTCATAGTTCTGTCAGCCGGAAGTTTTGCAACCGCTCTGGCTCAGGAAGAGGGCTCGAAGGGAATCAAAGCCGAAGAATTCATTAGAGACCGGCCCACGAAGCCTGCCGTCGGAAGAAGAACCGTAGCGCCCAAGAAACCCACCTATAAGTCGTCCCACATTGCGGCCGCCGCGGCTGTTCCGCCTCCGGGCAAAGTGTTTGCTCAAGTTGGCGTTACCCTTTGGCGCTTTCGCCCGTCAACGTCAGGCGACAAGACAAAGGAACTGGTGGAAGAAGGAGAATCGGAGCGGACCGAGTGGAGCCTGGAACGAATGGAGGAGGGAACTCTCCTGACTCCTGGCCAGAAGGTACGCCTCAGCATTGAATCCCTCTCGAGGGACGGCTACCTCTACGTAATCAATCGGGAAGAGTATGCCGATGGTTCATTAGGCGACGCACGGCTTATCTTTCCGACTAAGAAAACTCTTGAGGGTGCGAATCGCGTCAAGGCAGGGAAGATGGTCTACATTCCCGGACCGCCAAATTATTTCCGCATCAAGCCCAGTTCGAGCTCCAAGGGACACGTCGCCGAAGTCCTGACCGTGCTGGTCTCGTCAAAACCTCTCATCGATCCCCGCCAGCTCTCTGAAACGACCATCACCCTGCCGAAAGAAACTGTCGAAGGGTGGGAGATGCAGTGGGCAACTCAAGCGACCAAGTTTGAGATGGAAGGGGGCGCCGGTCGAGTCATGACGGAGAAGGAGCAATCGGCAGCTTCCGCAGATGCGGCGTCACTGTCACAAGACGATCCGGTACCCCAAACCATTTATCGCTTGGCCATTAAGCCAGAGGACGCGCTAGTGATCAGGCTGCCCCTAAAATTTACACCGCTTAAGCCATAGCCGGTGCCACTGGCAGTTAGATCTTAGTGCTGACTCTAAAGTTCGCTGACAACATAGGGTCTGAATGGTTGCTTGTGAAAGTCGAAGGCTATGCCAACTCGAGGCGGGGGTAACCCGCCCTTCCCAACCTGCGAGATTTTCGTGGTCAGGAGGCTCGCCATCTTGAAGGCTTCTCCCAGATCTAGAGCAACCGCTGACGCAACGCGCGCAGCAACTCCCACGCTTCTTCAAGCGAAAGGTGGTCGGTGTCAAGGTTTCGAATATCGTCGACGACCTTTTGATTGGCCAGATCGAAGAGTGATGTTTGCGCGGCGAGTTTTCTGCGGCCCGCTCGTTTCGTCACTTCCGAGAGGGCATCGCTTGCAGAGCCTGCCTCCCAGGCCGGCCCTATACCCGCCGCTCCCCCCACAGCAGCGGAAGCCGCTCTAGCCTCTTCCGCAAACCTCGTTCGCTGCTCCAGAATCTGGTCCTCTTCCGCAAAAACATCCAGTTCATAACGCTCAAGTCGCGCTAAAACCGATCGCGCATTTGCGAGCACGGCGGGCGGCAGGCCTGCCAATCGCGCTACTTCGATTCCGTAAGACTTGGAAGCGCGACCGCGTTCAAGCCGGTGCAGAAAGACCACCTCACCTTCGCGCTCAGTGGCAATGATCTGATAGTTCTGGCCACCGGGGAGTCTTTCGGCGAGTTCAGTCAGTTCGTGATAGTGAGTAGCGAAGAGAGTCTTGGCGGCGTGTTCGGCGGAGTCGTGCAAGTATTCTGCCACTGCCCAGGCGATCGACAGTCCGTCGAAGGTTGCAGTGCCTCGTCCAATCTCGTCCAGCAGCACAAGGGAGCGCGGCGTGGCGCTGTGCAGAATTGAGGCCGTCTCAGTCATCTCCACCATAAAAGTGGAACGACCTCGGGTGAGATCGTCGGAGGCGCCCACTCGTGTCCAGATGCGATCAAACAAGGGTAGTCTCGCTTTGTCGGCCGGAACAAAGCCACCCATCTGGGCCAGCAGACAGATGATTGCAGTTTGTCTCAGCACAGTACTCTTGCCGCCCATGTTTGGACCGGTGATGATCAGCAACCGGTCTGTAGAGTTGTTCATGTAGAGGCTGTTGGGGACAAAGGGATGTTCGTTAAAGATTTCAATTACCGGATGGCGCCCCTGAACAATCTCGATTTCATCGCCATCGTGTATGACGGGCCGAACAAAACGACGTCGCACAGCGGCTTCGGCGAGAGAAGCGAGGGCATCCATTGCCGCGAGGGCCCTAGCTGTGGCTTGAATGCGCCTTGACTCGGCAGCAACCTGACGACACACCTCGGTAAAGAGCTCGGTTTCCAGCCGAATGATTCGCTCTTCCGCACCCAGGACCTTCTTTTCCCAGTCCTTTAATTCCGGAGTTGTATATCTTTCGGCGTTGGCGAGGGTTTGTCGTCTCTCGTAGTCCTCGGGCACACGCCCCGCGTTAGCCTTCGACACTTCTATGTAATAGCCAAAGACGCTGTTGTATCTGATGCGAAGATTTCCAATGCCGCTGCGACGACGCTCGGTAGCTTCCAGCGCGGCGATGGTTTGCTTAGCATTGCGGCTGGTTGAGCGCAATTCATCAAGTTCGGCGGAGTAGCCGGCACGAATTGTATCGCCGTCGCTCAGCTTCGCCGGTGGATCATCACTAATAGCTCCAGCCAGGAGGGTGCGCAGTTCCGGCATCTCGTCAGTACTTTCACACAAAACCTGCAACAGAGAGGATTGGGCGTCTGACAGAAGAGCCCGGACATGAGGAATCTGGTTCAGTGAACGCCGAATGCAGTCCACATCGCGCGGCGTAGCCGAGCCCAAATTAATTCTGCCGTTCAAACGTTCGAGATCTGAAACCTCTTTCAGGAGCGTTCGGAGTTTGTCTCGCAAGATGTGTGACGCACTTAGATCTTCGACGGCTGAGAGGCGGGCTTCAATTCCTCCTCGTCGTACGGAGGGACGCAGCATCCACGACCGCAGCAGACGGGCCCCCATACCGGTCACTGTTTCGTCGATCACGTCGAGCAGTGATCGACCCGACGCGCCACCCAACGACTCAACCAGTTCGAGGTTCCGAACGGTAACGCCATCGAGCACCAGGTGGTCCTGGGGTTCGAAGTAGACCAGATCCGTGATGTGCGCGGCAGCCGCGCGTTGGGTATCGCGGGCATAGCGCAAACATGCTCCGGCGGCCCGGATCGCTTCGTGCTTGCCCTTGAGGCCGTAGCCTTCGAGCGAGCGCACGCCAAACTGATTCCGCAAGAGGGTAGCGCCTTCGTCTTCCTGCCAAAGCCAATCGTCGAGCGGGGTTAAAGTCGCATCAATTAACTGGTCGTTTGAGGAACCCTGTGAGGAACCCTCTGAGGATCCATTGCCCGTTTGAGACTTATCTCCCTGGGAGTCTGATCCTGAATTGGCTTCGATAGAGAGGGGCAAAGGTGCAGTTTGCACCTTTTCTGAGAGTCCAGTCTTGATCAGGAGAGTCAGCGAAGCAGGGAATAGCAATTCGCGAGGTGCATAGGATTCGAGGTCCGCTCGAATCTTTTCCCAGGCGTTTGGGCCACTTTCCTGCGTGGACCGAAACTCCCCTGTTGAGATATCGAGGAACGCGGCGCCGACGGTCTCACCGGCGCTGCACACCGCGGCCAGAAAGACTGATTCGCGTGCTTCCAGAAGTTGGGGGTCGATGGGCGTTCCGGGCGTGACGATACGGACTACTTCGCGGCGTACCAGCTTTTTCGTCTTGGACGCATCTTCGGTCTGTTCGCAGATTGCGACTCGAAATCCACGCCGGACCAGACGGGCGATATAGTTGGCCGCAGAGTGGTGAGGTACGCCACACATTGGCACCGGATCACCGCGCTCCTTGTGGCGCGCGGTCAGGGTGATTTGCAATTCGCGAGAGCCAACAACGGCGTCTTCAAAGAAGAGCTCATAAAAGTCGCCCAGCCGAAAGAAGAGCAAGGTCCCTGGATGCTGCTGCTTCAGCTCGAGGTACTGGCGCAGCATTGGGGTGGAATTGACAATGTTCATGACTAAGTGAGGATTGAAAGGCTAAACGCGCAAATATTAATCCGAAAATCGTGATTGGTAAATGGTAAGCAGTGAAAGCAGAGTCTAGAGATCATAGTCTAACTAAAAAACAGTCTCAAGAAGTCAGCGCGACCGGGTTATTTTTCATCTGTCATTGAGCGTTGTTTACCACTTGTTCGTGTCTGTTCGTGTGATTCGTGGATGGTTCTGTTCTCTCGGCCAGACAAACGAATCCACGAAGTAACACGAAACACCACGAATTGAGAACCAAAGAAATGACAAAATGAAAACTGTCAAATCACAAGTGGAAAATGATCCGAGTCACCCTATCACATTTACGATTCACCATTCACGATTCAGCAGAATATATGGTAATTTCCAGCCTCAACTTTTCGGTGGTCGCGATATTTGCCGCTACGTTAACGCCGGCGCGGACTCGCGAATTGTAACTTATTTGGCGGAGTGAATCGCAAGGTGGATAACGCGCCGAAATCAGGAAGCCTGACAGCAGCAACGCTTTTGCAGCGTTCTCTGCAGGAACATTTGGAAGCGATCCAGGCAGTGCTCCAAACACGAATCGTTGAGATTGAGCGTAGCGGCGAAATGATCTGTGCCGCACTGGACCAGGGCCATAAGGTTTTACTATGCGGAAACGGCGGAAGTGCTGCCGACGCTCAGCACATTGCCGCGGAACTCGTGGGTAGATATGAGCGGCAAAGGCGCGCTTGGCCGTCGATAGCCCTGACCACCGATACCTCTGCTCTTACCGCTCTAAGCAATGATTTTGGGTACGAAGAAGTCTTCGCACGCCAGGTCCAGGCGCTTGCCGGCGAGGGTGATGTCTTAATCGCACTCAGCACGAGCGGCTCATCTGCGAATGTAATTAAGGCCGCGGAGGCGGCCAGAAAGCTGAGCTGCCGGACAATTGCGCTAACTGGCGGGACCGGCGAGCCTCTTGCTTCACTCTGCGATATAGCGGTCAGCGTCCCTTCCCAGCGAACCTCACGCATACAAGAAGCACACATAACTATTGGACATCTGTGGTGTGAAATGGTGGACGCGCAGCTTAGATGAGGCTACGATTTCGGCACATTACCCCGAAGGAACTCGAAAACGCAGTGAATCTGCAAACCTCAACAACTACCAGGTACTACAATACCCAAACAGGAATTTCCTTGACAGAAGTAGTCGATGGAATTAGGCTCTGCCTCACAATCAGTCAGCTTATCCGGCTCTCCAATGGTTTTACCCCGATAGGGCCGGATATTTAGAAAAAAAAATCTATTTTGATTACACGAGGAGAACCCGGGAGAAGTGCAGTTCCGGTCCAGTCCCCATCCTGTTTAAGAACGCAACTCACGGCCCGTTTGCCCAGAGGGGAACAAAGTTGTTCGTTCCACTTCCTGCCGCGAGTAACTTTTCAATAATACAGAATGTTCCCCCAGAATCCCCCGCTTATCTCCGAAGTAGATTCAAAAACCTACCCTTTAGGCGAGTACAGCGAACATTTCCAGGGCCGGCCCACCATGGCTCTCGTGGCGTTGAGCCACACTCCAGTTGAACATCGGCTCTATCGAGCGATGCTTTTTGCATTAGAGGAAAACGCAAAGCCTGCCGCCTTGCTGACTGCTCGCCGCTTAATGACCCTCACCGGCATAACCAGCCTCAGCACCATCCGTCGCGGCCTGGAAGGCTTACTGTCGAAATTCAGTATTGAGCGCGAACAGAAGATTGACGGGAATGTCACTCGCGAGGCTGGTGCCGCTTATCGCGTCTACCCGCCGGAAGAGGTGATTTCCAGACGTCGCGAGAGTGGGTTTGCCGGAATTGAACGTGGAGAGTTGAACCAGTCGTTCGAGCGCGCCATCACCAGGGTCGTCGAGCATCGAAACCTGAGCCGGCGAGAAGCACAGGTCGCGCTTTGTTGCGTCGAAGGATTAACCAACGCGCAAATTGGTAGTCGTCTCCAGGTCACCGATCAGACGGTGAAGTTCCATCTGCGCCATATCTTCATCAAGTTTGGAGTGAGGAGACGAGCGGAGTTGATATCGAGACTGCTCATGTGAGAAGAATTTCGGAATTCAGATTTCGGAATTGCGAGTTGGATTGGCGAATGTTACCGGATCAAGTTCTGAAAATCCAAAATTCGAACTCCGAAACCGAAATTTTTTGATTATTTTGACAACCTGATGCTGCCTCGCAAAAGAGGCTTCCCCGCGGGGTACTGTGTGTGACCACTTCTGGATGCTAATCCGAAGTACATGCAAGGGCACGGGTGTACTTAGCTGTCGGACAAAAAAATGAATACAAAAAAAGACAAGAAGAAAAAGGTAAAGAAGAAAAAGACGGCGCTGGTGATTTGCCGCGACCGAAAGGAGTTTTGGACCACTCAAGCACAGTTTTGGCAGTGGGTAAGAGAAGGCATCGTGGTTAAGACAGATGACTGGCCCTTGACCGGAACGTTTCAGCGGGAACACGAAGAATTGTTAGTCATATTGAGTAATACGGTACTAAACCTGGCGCATCCGAACCACATGCGCGAGGCATTGTTGTCCCGGCGAATCGGGATGGGAGGAAAATAACGGTGATGATTAAGTACATTTGTACGGTTGTTTTGTGTGTTGCGTCATCGCAGTTAACCTTTGGCCAGCAACCAGCCCAGCATCCGGTCGCGACCGCCCCTGAAACTATCGCGGATAGAGCTGTCACACCTCAGCCTGTAGCTACACTCGGCACCACTCCCGAACCCGATGATCGCTATCGTATCGGGCCGGGCGATGTGCTCGATATACGCATACTCAATCGTCCGAATCTCTCGCGGGAGTCTGTTCGCGTGGAAGGCAATGGAATGATTCGCATGCCTTTGATCGATACTGAGATAAAGGCTGCCTGCCAGACTGAAGGTGAGCTGGCGAAGGAAATAGCGAGTAGGTACCTGAAGTTTTATCGGAATCCTCAAGTGGACGTATTCATCAAGGGTTATCATTCCAGACAGGTTGCTATCATCGGCGCCGTCAACGACCAAAGCCGTTTTGAATTGCAGCGGCGGGTTCGGCTGCTTGAATTACTCACTTACGCTAAAGGTCCATCCGCAAGAGCTGGGCAAACGATCAACGTTGTCCATTCGCCGCAAGCCTGGGCTTGCACCAAACCCGGCGCGGGTCAGGTCGCCTCCGCCTTTTCCAGTTATAAGCTTAGCGAAACGCTCCTGGGCTACCCCAGCGCTAACCCTTATCTCGAACCAGGGGACATCGTCACGCTCCCCGAAGCTGACCAGGCATACGTGGTAGGCAATGTGTTCACTCCGCTGACAATTCCTCTGAAGGAGCCGATCACCTTATCGCGGGCAATTGCCATGGCAGGCGGCGTCAGACAGGACACCAAGAAGGACAAAATCCGAGTGCTAAGACAAGAGCCGGGAAGCGTGACTAAAAAAGAGATAATCGTCAATCTCTCCGCTATCGAGAAAAAGCGAGCGGAAGACATCGCGCTACTGCCCAATGACATAGTTGAAGTGCAGACTTCGGAAGGAAAAGCCCTCCTCCGCAGCCTGATAGGCGGAGCGGGTTCGAGCGTCTCGCAGCTGCCCATCCGCGTTATACCTTAAGACTTCTCAGAACGGCGAGCGGTAGCGATCCGGTCTCAACTCTGACAGGACACAAACCCGGTCGCTACCGCTCGCGGTTCTGACACTTATTCCGAAATTCAGAGGGTGACCAATGAATCCATCTCGTGAATTAGCGAAGAGAGAGCCGGAGCCGGCCGCGATCGAGAAACCGATTGAGGGGGTCGCCGCTCCGCACTCCTATAATTACGGAGTCGATCCCAATGCCGAGACGGAGGTCCATCTCCTGGACTACTGGCGGGCAGTGCGAAAGCGATTGTGGTTGGTGATCAGCATTGTCGTTCTGGTAACCATGCTTTCCGTGCTCTATGTGGCTCGCAAGCCCGATATCTACCAGGCAGAAGCTCGAGTGCAGGTGGATCTCGAAAACAATGCTGCACTCGTAGGCAGGACCCCCTACGTAATCGGTCCCGCCAACGATCCAACCTACTTCAATACCCAGTTGCAGATTCTCACTAGCCCGGGCCTGCTTCGACGCGTGGTCAAGACGCTGGACCTGGAGCATAACCCTGACTTTTTTAAGGGCAGCTCAACCCAGAAGCGATCCACCTGGCAGACAGTGATGCGGATGGTAGGTCTGGGCAGCGAACCGCCGGAAGATCCAAAGTCTCGACCTCGCGACGAATTGCCGCTCAGGACAACCGTGGCGCCCGCCAGTTCAAGAGAAGATCTGGTGGAAGCGAAACAACTCTCGCGCTATGTCGGAGCGATTCTGGGCAACTTGAGAGTTAACCCCGTTAAAGAAACCCGCGGTTATTACAAAGAAACCCGTTTGATCGATGTGAGCTTCACGCATACCGACCCACAAGTCGCGGCCAAGGTGGTTAATGCAATCGCAGAAACCTACGTCTTTTCGAACCTGGAAAAGAAGACCGAAACCAATACCAGCACGGGCGATTTCCTTCAAAAGCGCGTTGCCGAGTTGCAGCAACAAATTCGTGAGGATGAAGAGCGGCTCGTCAATTACGCCAGGAACAACCAGATAATTTCGCTGGACGCGAGCCAGAACACAGTTGTTGCGCGCCTCGCCGGTCTAAGCAGTCAGCTCCTCGAGGCCGAGAATGATCGCAAGCGCGCGGAGGCTGACTACCACGGAGCGAAATATGAGGGCGCTGCGAGTGCGCTGGTGGACGCCGATGAAAAACGCATCGGTGATTTAGAGTCGAGATTGGCGGACCTTCGTCAGAAGCGGGCCCAGTTGCTGGTCGAGGCCACCGAGGAAGCCCCCGAAGTTAAGGAAGTAACCCAACAAATTCGAGAGCTGGAAAGCCAGGTCAAAGATCTTCGCAGTCGAAAAAGTACCACCTTGCTGACAAACCTGGAAACTCGTTATCGACAAACATCGGCGCGCGAGGAAGCGCTGCGAAAAGCTTTCGATAAGCAGCGCTCGGAGACCCTGACGCAGAACGAAGCAGCTATCAACTACCGCATCATTCAGCAGGAGATCGAAACCAACAAAAGTCTGCTTGCCAATTTGTTGCAGCGTTCCAAAGAGAACGACGTCGTCATGGCCGGTAAGCCGAACAACATCTCGATCATTGACTACGCGATCGCGCCTGACGGTCCTATTGGACCAAACCGAATGAGGACGGTGTTCATCGCGCTCTTCCTTTCGACCGGGCTGGGAGTTGGCTTCGCACTCTTTCTCGAGTACCTGGACGACACCGTGCATTCCACTGATGAAGTCGAGCGCTTGCTGCACTTGCCGGCGTTGGCGGTTATCCCCTCGGTAGGCGCAGGCACGCGTCGACGCCTGCTTGGTGGCCCGGGAGCACTGCAAAAGCATAATGGACACCTGGCCACAAATCCGGAGCTATTGATGAACGTGGATGGCCGTTCACCACTTGCCGAATCCTACCGACACCTGCGCACTTCTGTATTGCTTTCCACAGCCGGCCGTGCTCCCCGATCCCTGCTGGTCACTTCCAGCCTACCTGGCGAAGGGAAGACAACCACGGCAGTAAATACGGCGATTAGTCTGGCCCAGACCGGGGCCAGCGTCGTGATCATAGATGCCGATATGCGGCGCCCGCGCTTGCACTCGATTTTCAACCTGAGCGATCGGGCCGGGCTGAGTTCAATCCTGTCGAGTGATTTATCAGAAGCGGGCATTCTTGAGCTCGTGTGGAAAGACGAAGTTACCGGATTGCATCTGCTTACCTCGGGACCCATCCCGCCCAACCCCGCGGAGTTGCTGGGATCGGATCAGATGCGCCGGCTTATCGCGGCCTTGCAATCAAACTTTAGTCACGTGGTGGTGGATTCTCCTCCCGTTAGCTCCTTCACTGATGGCGTGCTGATTTCTTCCATGGTCGACGGAGTATTACTGGTAGTCCACGGCGGCAAGAGCTCGCGCCACATCGTGAAGCGTTCGCGGCAGTTGCTGCAGGATGTAGGCGCGAAGATCTTTGGCGTGGTGCTGAATAACGTTAGCCTACAGTCGCATGACTACTACTACTATCAGCGCTATTACAGCCGGCGCTACTACGATAAAGACGTCGACCAGCAAGCAGTCGCCGGTAGATAGCTTATGGTGCGGCATACGTTCAACTACGGAACCGGGTTATTTTCCACTTGTCATTTGACATTTTTCATTTGGCCATTTTTCTGAATCTCATTTCGTGGTGCTTCGTGTTACTTCGTGGATCGTTGCCTGGCCAAGAGATGAGAACGATCCACGAACCTCACGAATGGACTCGAAAAAGAAGTAAATAACTGCGAATGAAAAATGGAGAATGACAAATGGACAATAACCCGAGTTCGTTGCCCATTTTCTTTATTCGTCCAGCCAGTAGCTGGAGTTCGATTGGACTGAAGGAGCTCTGGGAATATCGAGAGTTGCTTTACTTCCTTGTCTGGCGCGATGTGAAGGTGCGCTATAAGCAAACCGCGCTCGGTGCTGCTTGGGCCATCATCCAGCCTCTAATGATGATGGTAGTTTTCAGTTTGTTTTTCGGATATCTTGCAAAAGTGCCATCTGACGGGATTCCTTACCCAATCTTCACCTTTTGCGCGCTTCTGCCCTGGCAACTATTTGCTCACGCTTTGACCGAATCAAGTAATAGTCTCGTGGCAAACGAGCGTTTGATTACCAAGGTTTATTTTCCTCGTCTGGTCGTTCCCATTGCCGCCGTCCTCGGAGGAATGGTGGATTTCGCGGTAGCTTTCGCGATTCTGGTGGTGATGATGCTCTATTACGGCATTGTTCCAACCTGGGCCTTAGTTACCCTCCCAACATTCATTCTTTTGGCCATTATGACGGCACTCGGGGTGGGTCTCTGGCTCTCAGCGCTTAACGTGCAGTATCGGGACGTACGTTACACAATCGGTTTTCTGATCCAATTCTGGTTGTTTGCGACGCCTGTTGCTTATTCGAGTTCGATAGTCCCTGAGAGATGGCGACTGCTCTACGGTTTGAATCCTATGGCGGGCGTAGTAGAAGGATTTCGCTGGGCGCTGCTGGGGAAATCGGAACCTCCGGGGGCGCTGCTGGCTGTTTCCGTCGCGGTCGTCATCCTAATCCTCGTCGGCGGACTCTACTACTTCCGGCGAATGGAGCAAGAGTTTGCAGATGTGGTCTGAAGAATTTCGGATTGCGGATTGCGGGATGAAGAAAAGGAATTTCAGCCGCGGATTTACGCAGATCAAACGCGGATCTGAAAGAGAGAAAGGGGATTCAGAGAAAGATAAGGACACGTCACGGTGACGAGGAAACGATAGAGAAGATCTTTTTGAGCAGTCACCGAATGGGTGAGATCCGTACGGGAAGGGAAGCTCTTTCAGATTTGCGTAATCCGCTTAATCCGCGGGTGATATGGTTTTAAATTCGCAATCCGAAATTTTAATGCCTGATATCGCCATTCGCTGCGAAGGTCTAAGCAAGCAGTACCGCATCGGTGAGCGCGAGACGTACAAAGCGTTGCGCGACGTAATCACTGACGCCGCAGCCTCTCCATTCCGTCGTCTTCGTTCAGTGATAGGTAGCGGAAACGGTTCTTCAATTCGCAATCCGAAATCCGAAATCCGAAATTCCTTCTGGGCCCTCGACGATGTCTCGTTCGAAGTTAAGCGTGGCGAAGTAGTCGGGATCATCGGCCGAAACGGGGCAGGGAAGAGCACGCTGCTCAAGATTCTTTCGCGCATAACCAAACCCACTCGCGGGCATGCAAAAATCCACGGCCGCGTCGGTTCGCTGCTGGAGGTGGGGACAGGCTTTCATCCCGAACTAAGCGGCCGGGAAAACATCTATCTCAATGGCGCCATCCTGGGAATGCGCAAGACGGAAATCGAGAGAAAGTTTGACGAAATAGTCGCCTTCGCGGAAGTTGAGAAGTTTATCGATACTCCCGTGAAAAGATATTCCAGCGGTATGTACGTCCGCCTGGCCTTCGCCGTCGCCGCGCATATGGAAACGGAGGTGCTGCTCGTCGATGAAGTGCTGGCGGTCGGCGATGTCCAATTTCAGAAGAGGTGCCTCGGAAAAATGGGGGAAATCGCCGCTCGAGGTCGAACCGTTTTGTTCGTTAGCCATAGCATGCCAGCTATCGAGCGTCTATGTCAGAGAGCAATACTGCTCGGTGATGGAAAAATTCTCAATGATGGACCCGCATCTATTGTCGTTGACTCCTATCTCAATTCTGGAGTAAACAGCCCAGCTTTAAGGGAATGGTTGGATCTGGCGAGAATCCCAGGTAACGAGGTTGTGCTCGTCAAGCGGGTTCGCGTGTGTTCCCAGCAAGGAGGTACCGTTGAGTCAAGTGACATTCGAGAAGCAATCGGCATCGAGATGGTTTATGAGGTTCTAGAAGAAGGTAGGGTTCTCGTGCCGAATTATCATTTAGTAAATGAGGACGGTACTTGTATTTGTGTGATTCAGGATCTCGGCGAAGAATGGCGACAGCGTCCGCGGCCCATCGGCATTTACACTAGCACTGCTTGGTTGCCGGGAAATTTTCTTGCGGAGGGCCGAGTGCTGGTGTCAGCCGCGATCAGCACTTATTCACCTTTCATTGTCCACGTTTTCGAACGAGACGTTGTCGGTTTTAGAGTTGTTGAGAGTTTCGACGGACACTCAGCTAGGGGCGACTACGGTGGCCACATGCCGGGCGTAGTTCGACCAATCGTGCCGTGGACAACTTTTCAAAATACCAACGCGTAGACGCATGCTGCTCTCCCGAGTCCCTCATGTCAACTGAACTTGCGGGTTCGAACAACTCTATGCCCCCGGAACTGCCGCCGACCGGCGAACGCCTTCATACAAGCGAACATGGCGTTTCCATGCTGGAACATTTGCACAGATATGCACTAGCTCGATCACTGTGCCAGGACAGAAATGTTTTGGATATTGCGTGCGGCGAAGGATATGGCTCGAACCTGCTCGCTCAGGCTAGTGCCAGGGTCATTGGCGTTGACATTTCGGCTGATGCGATAAGTCATGCGGCAGCAAAGTATAAAAGGAATAATCTGTGCTTTGTAGAGGGTTCCGCAGATCGTATCCCGTTGGGGGCGGGTGTTGTCGATATCGTGGTCAGCTTTGAAACACTAGAGCACCACGATCGGCATCTGGAAATGATCTCAGAGACTAAAAGAGTATTACGTCCTGAAGGCATGCTTATCATTTCAACGCCTGACAAGTTGCACTACACGGACTTGCCTAACTACCTTAATCCCTTCCACCAAAAGGAGCTTTACCTTGAGGAATTCAGAGGTTTACTGCGCAGCCAATTTCGTAACGTAGGGATGCTGTTACAGAAGGTTGTTTATTGCTCCTTGATAAGTCCAGAGACCAAGGCGCAGGGCTTTACTGAGTATTGGGGCACCTATTCGAATATTGGGTCCTCAGAGATGCTGGAACAACAAGTCTACAATATCTGCATTGCCTCGGATGCAGAGCTACCAGAGGCAGGCCTTAGCATATTCGACGGCTCTGATATGTTAGCCGAGGACATTGATCGGAGAGTGCTGTTGTATGCCAACTCAAGGTCTTATCGTCTAGGCCGTGCACTAACGTGGCCGCTCCGAAGGCTACTGCGGAAATCGTAAACCACTCCCGCTTTTCGCGATGAAATGAGCTCTGTTGAGAGGCTGTTCCCTGTGAAGTTTTCTGTTGCGATGTGCACGTATGACGGGGCTCGGTTCATTCAAGACCAGCTCGACAGCATTGAAAAACAGACTCGCATTCCCGACGAACTGGTAATTTGCGACGATAAATCCAGTGATGATACGAGAGACATCATCAAATCATTTGCGATTAAAGCGCCATTTCCAGTACGCCTCGAAGCGAACGAAACGAATATAGGGTCAACCAAGAGCTTCGAAAAGGCAATCAAGCTCTGCCAGGGAGAAATCATCGCTTTATCGGATCAGGATGACGTTTGGCACCCCGATAAATTGATGTCGCTGGAATCGTCTCTATTATCATCCCCCAATGCTGGTCTTGTCTTTAGCGATGCAGAGGTCGTGGATGAAGATCTACGTCCTCTCGGCATTAGACTATGGTCCTTCTTTTTTAGCTCGAAAGAGCGACAGCTCTTCAAATCAGGTCAAGCGCTAGACTTACTTCTGGAAAAGCCGGTGGTCACCGGGGCCACAATGGCTTTCCGAGCTGAATACAAGAACCTCATACTCCCTATACCAACCGGTACTCAGCTGATTCATGACGCTTGGATTGCTTTGATGATAGCGACTGTCGCCGATTTAGCCTTCATTGGCGAACCATTAGTCATGTATCGCCAGCACCCGATGCAACAGACCGGGCTTTTTGCTAAAGCGGACTCGATTGATCGCAAGGATTCCGCCTCTCGCCAGGAGTGTTTTGAGAATCTAGCTCGTTCTTACCTGAGAGAAACAGATCTATTCGGCAGGGTCCTGAAACAGTTGCAAAGCAGGAGTGACGTCGATCGAAAGAAGCAAATCAAAACGGTGGAAGCAAAACTTGCCTGCTTAAACCGGATGGTTGCTCACTATAAAGCACGCGCTGCGGCGAATGCCGGGGCCAAAAGACTATCGCGGACGGCGTTGATTCTAAAGGAGCTGCTAACCTTTCGCTATCACCTTTGCTCCAAGGGAACCTTGAGCGCTGTAAGAGACCTGCTCGCTTAACAGGCACAACGTCTCAACTTGAATAATCCAAAAGTCACCGTTTGCATTCCCGCCTATAACCGACCTGAGTTCCTTCGTGAGGCGCTAGAGAGCCTCTGTGACCAGGGACTGAATCGGGACGAGTATGTGGTCGCTATTTCTAACGACGCCTCTCCTGTTTCACTCGATGAAGTGGTCTCTTGCTTCGAAGAAAAGCTCCGAATAGTTTACCGAAGGAATTGTACAAACATAGGGCACATTGCGAACTTCGACAGATCGTTAAGCCTGGCCAAGACTCCTTACGTTTCCTTTCTACCAGACGATGATCTAGTCGCGCCCGGACAACTGGGCCGAGCACTAAAAATCCTTGAGACGCATCCTCAGGTGGTATTGGTTTCCTCTCTGATCGTCACGCAAAGATATCCGGGCGGTCTTGAAAGCGATATTCACGGTTTTTTCTTGAAGGGAACCGAAACAACATCTTACTCACGACCTTACCATTGGGATAAGACTGAGTGGCTGAGCTTGTCGCTGGTTAATACTCCTCTATCGATGATCGGCTCGCTCCTGCGACGCGAAACTTTCCATAGCTGCCAGTTATGGAAATCTTATCCGCTCTGGCACGACCGTTTAATGCTGGCGGAGATCGCACTGCATGGCGATGTGGTCAGTCTTCCTTGGATTGGTGGATATAACCGCTTAGGGGAACATCAACTGAATGCCCAACTCGCCAAAACTCACTCTAGTGAGTTCCGGGAGACGACAGAAGCGATACTGGAAATGTGTCGCAGGTCCAATATTCCTGTGATTGACTTTTGGATCGAGCACATTTGCACCTCCACCTTACTTGAAAGGGTGCGCTTCTTGCGGATGCTGAATAGGGCGCTGCCAGCACCGGTTTATGAAGAGATCAAGAATAAGTGCGAGCGGAGGCTTGAGACGAAGTTGAATCTTGGTTGGCGTTTGGATCGTTTGGGTTTGCCCAGGCTGATTGTAGAATTAATACGAACTTGTGATCGCCGTTTTTTCCAATCCAGCCTGTAAAAACCACATTAGCATCATATAACTAGTTCTTCTATGAGAATCCTTATTACAGGTGGTCTGGGAACGGTGGGCGCTGGCCTTATCGGAGAACTTCGCGGGCGGGGTCACCATGTTGTTTCTTGCGATCTTAATCATCAGCCGGACGAAATCGGCTTTGGACTCCATACAGATGTTGAAGTACCGTCCTATGCGCGTTGTGACATCGGTGAGTTTCGCCAGATTGAGCGCGTGTTCGAGCGCACTGGTCCCTTCGATTATGTTTTCAACTGTGCCGCTGAGTTCGGTCGTTGGAACGGCGAGGACTTCTACGAGACGTTATGGCGCACGAACGCTGTCGGCACCAAGAACGTGATCCGACTGCAGGAGCGTTTGAAATTCCGGTTAATCCATTTCTCTTCTTCTGAAGTCTACGGTGATTGGCCGGATCTGATGGTCGAAACGGTGATGGATGAATATGAGATCAAGCAGCTAAACGACTATGCGATGACTAAGTGGGTTAATGAGATGCAGGTTCGCAACTCGGCCTTGCAGTACGGAACTGAAAGTGTGGTCGTCCGCTTGTTCAACACCTACGGCCCCGGTGAGTACTACAGTCCATATCGATCGGTGAACTGCCGGTTTCTCTACTGCGCGTTACATGGACTGCCCTGGACAGTCTTTCGTGGCCACTCTCGCACTTCCACCTACCTGGCCGACACAGTGCGCACGCTCGCTAACATCAGTCAGAATTTCAAACCAAGTGAAACCTACAATGTCGGCGGCAGTGACCTTCATAGCATCGAAGATCTTTCGGACGTCGTGCTTAAGGTCACAGGAGCAAGCGCGTCTTTGGTTCAGCATCAGGACTCCGAAATTCTTACCACAAAGCTCAAGCACGTGGACACCACAAAATCAGTACGCGATCTTGACCATAAGAACTCCTATAGTCTTGAAGACGGTATGCGGCTTACCGCCGACTGGATGCGGCATGTTTACGAGTTACGCTGACTCACGTACAACTTTGCCCGGGGTGCAAGCAGAGATTACCGACGTCACACAAGGGGTTCCGATCCTCTACATGTGCGACTTTCCGCCCTCGAATTTGAGGGGCGGGAGCGTTCTGATGAGCCGACTACTCGAAACATATCCACAAGGGAAGCTTCGTATTCTTACGGGCTCGTACTTTGACACAGTCTCTCCGGCTGAAGGACGGTTGCCATGCGAGCATTCGGTCTTTCCCACTACAAACGAAACAGGACCGTTGGGACTTGGAAGGATAAAAAGTTTTCTTGAGTGGCTGATGATTCCGCTTCTGATGCTTTACGCGATCTTAATAATAAAGCGGGAACGGATCAAGGTTATTGTCACCATTGCTTACGGCCATTTTTTTATAGCAGCGGCGCTAGCCTCCCGGGCCACCCGAGTCCCGTTTATTCTCGTGGTTCACGATGACTGGATTCCCGAAATAAGGCGAACTTCCTGGATCTTGAAATCCTTCTGCGTTCCGCTTTTCCGCTTTGTGGCGAGAAGTGCGGCACACATCTATGGCGTTACTCCCTACATGCAACAGATGCTTAACGCGAAATATGGAGTGGAGTCTGAAGTACAAATGCCGGGCATTGAGTGTTCTACCGATTGCTTCCCTTTGCGGGAAGATTCGCACAGCAACACCGAGTGCTTGCGCATTGTCTATTCTGGGACACTGACGAGGGCTATGGATGATAGCTTCAAGATGCTTCTGACTCTGCTGAAGGGAGACGTCTTGCTGCGCTATGGCATCACGTCGTGGGAATTACACTTGTATGTGATGGCAACGCCTGAGAACGCGAAACAAGCGGCCTGGTGTCACGAAAACATAAAAGTCCACGGCTGGGTGACTCAGGATGAACTGCGTCGAGCCCTAAGGATGGCCGACATTCTTTTCCTGCCTTTTTCATTTCGCCAGGAAGAGAGATATGCGACGGAGTTGGCTTTCCCATCGAAGACCGCGGATTACCTCGAAAGCGGCAAGCCGATATTGATTCTCGCTCCGCCTTATTCAAGTCTTATCAAATATGCCCGCCAATGGGGCTTTGCGGAGGTTGTAGATGAAGCCAGTGAAGAGAAACTGGCTGAGAAGATCGCTTATATGGCGAAGTCGGCCGAATGTCGCGAACGCCTGATTGTTAAGTCGCAAGCAGCCCTGGAAGAAAACCATAACATTCGCAAGCAGAGAAAAGGCTTTCGCGAACTCGTCAACCACCTCGCTAGCGGCACCTAGCTCACGTATTGGCTGAAGAATTTCGTACTGGATTCGATTCTATTTATCAGATCTCATTCCATGAGCACTCCAAGCAATTCCATTCGAACGGGCAGCCGTAAAAAAGCGAACTACGTACTTCGGGTACAGGCGGCAATGGAGCGCTACGGAACTCGCGCATTCGCTGTCTTGCTTTATCGCAGCTTATGCCAATGGCCGCACCTGAGGTCCAGGGCGATCCGGTTAAAACTGAACCTGCTTCTGCGATCAGAAATTGCTTCCACGGTGAGGTTCGGTAAGGACGTATTTGTAACCGTTCCCGGCGGCTTGCTTGCGATTGGAGACCGAACCTGGATAGGAGATCGCTGCTTTATTGAAGTCAGCCCGAATCCGCGAGCTGAGTTGAGCATAGGATCAAACTGCTATTTCGCCCACGATATCCATATTGGGGCCTATCAAGAGATCGTCATCGGCGACAATGTGCGCGTAGCCGAATTTACCTCATTGCGTGATACTTCTCACAACTACATGGACCGAAGCCAGCCTATAAATCAACAGGGCGACGATGTCGGAAAGTTGAGCATAGAGGATGACGTGTGGATTGGGCAGGGTTGCATCATTTTGGGTTCCCGGGCAGGCACAGTAATCAGGAAAGGAGCTGTAATAGGTGCACATTCGGTTGTGAAGGGCTCGATTCCTGAATACGGAATCGCCGTGGGTGCGCCTGCAAAAATTGTCGGCTACCGAGAAGGTGCTATTGCGAAGTAAGGTGTCCACGTTGAAGCCCCTACGCCGCACGGTCCCGCTTTGGTCCAAATGAAAAACCGAAAAAGGTTTCTATTAACACAGCGGGCTTGCATAGAACATTATCCTCCAGTTCTTCATCAGGCGGGCCTTTTAAGCGAAGTGGGAGAGGTGACGATTGTGGACACTCTCAGCGAAGGCGACTCACCCGTGGTTCAAAGCGGCGACATGATCGAGAGGGTTCGGATTAAGCCCACCCACTCATCGTTGATATTTCCTCAGGTTAACCGCTTTCGGAATCTCAGGACTTATAACAATACCGTTCGTCATCAGATGGCTTTGGGGCCCAACGTTGTAATCGCCTTTGAACCGGAGGCCGCCTGCGTGATGCTCAAGATGAAAAAAAAGGGGTTGCACATAAAGCGGGTCGTTCATCTTCATGAAATGCCTGACCCAGATGCATATGCAGAGAGTTTAGGCGCCAGCTGGGCACTGGCATATCTGAGGAAAAACCTGTCATTGGCTGATGCGGTGATTCTACCCGATCGCGACCGGGCAGAATATATTCAATCGAATAGTAGCCTTAAGACTCCACCATTAGTAGTAATGAACTGTCCTCGCAGGCTGGCGGAATTGCCAGCCTCTCTGTTGCTTCCTTTTCTACGCGAGAGAGGAATTGATTCGTCAAGAATAGTGCACTATCAGGGAGCGGTCGGCCCTGACCACAAACTTGAAACTGTTATTAAGTCTATGCGGTTCTGGCCGGCCGACTCTGTCTTCGTCATTGTTGGCGCAGGCAGAAAATGGTATCTCAAGAAACTCACCGAGTTAACGGCTGCCGAAGGCGTGGCGCATCGGGTGATTTTTGCCGGACGAATTCCCTATGACCAACTATTCCAATATGCTATCGGCGCTTCGGTTGGAGTGACGTTGCTTGATCCCTCGGGACTCAATACGAAGTTATGCGCCGGGGCAGGCAACAAGCGGTTTGAATATGCCGCCCTCGGCATCCCGCAAGTGACCAATGACGGGCCGGGGATCCAAGGTCTGTTTGGGGATACTGGGATTGCGGCAATTGCGAATCACAATGACGTTTCCGAGATCGGGCAGAAAATTTCGCATTACCTGACCAACGAAGCGTTTGCGCGAGACGCGGGCGCTAAGGCGCGCGCGATCCATCTGCAAAGCTATAACTATGAGCATCAGTTTCAGAAGGTCCTGGAATTCATCGGTTGACGCATCTCCTGTTATGGGGCCGCGCCCGAGAAAAGCGCTGCGAACCTTTCTCTATCTGCACCACGCCACCAATTGATGATTCAAGCTCCAGCCAAGAGAATCATCTTCATACCGTTCATTGATGCCTTTGGCGGAGCTGAGCGGTTGATTCTCGATCTATCGAGGTTTCTTTACGAGAAGCAAGTCCCCAACACACTCGCATGTTTCAGGCAGACCATCGACTTGCAGTCGTATGCCGACTGGCCATTGCAGGTTCACCAAATACTGCCGGCGAGAAACTCGCTAGCTGAGGCGCGAGCCTTGTATCGATTCTTAAGGTCAACACAACTGGCGGGAGGCGGGCTCCCACTTATATTCGATCTCAAGAGTGCTTTCTATTCTGGTATAGCTTCTGCTGGTCCATTCTCCTTACATCTTACCGACCCGCCGAGTTTATTGCCGGCTGACCTTAGCAAGCATGCACCTTCCGCCCGTCGGTCTCGTCAGCAGTTTAATGTTCTCCCAAGTGAAGGGATAATGCGCGGGCTACGCGCGGAGTTGGCACATCGCTTGAATCGGCGCGGAGTGCGTCGGGCTGCAAAAGTTATCGTAATTACGGAAAAGACTCGGAAGGAGTTGCAGTTGCTTTATGGAGTTGACTCATTGGTAGTTCGGCCTGGAGTTTACTCGAATGGTTTGATTCGCGAGTCGCTCAACCCCGTTTTAGTGAATCCGTTACGCGTGCTTTCCGTCTCTCGATTGGAAACTAACAAAAGAATAGATTGGATCCTGCAAGCACTAGCAGCGCTCAACTCGAGTGGGTCTGTCACGAAAACTAGCTGGCTCTTTGAGATAGTAGGCCATGGGCCCGCAGCTGACTCCCTCAAGAAACTTGCCGCGGAATTGGGATTGGCGGACCAAACATTCTTTCTCGGCCATGTTTCGGATGACGACTTGGCGAAGGCGTATTCGAGAGCCAATCTCTTCGTCATGCCAGCCATACAAGGCTACGGGTTGCCTGCACTTGAGGCACTCAATCGAGGGTTACCAACCATAATTCACAAAGACTCCGGTGTTAGCGAAATCCTTCGTGGAAGTCCTTGGGTAGAAATCATTGATGGCGACAATGGAAGCCTCACCGCAGCTATTGAAACTATGCTTGGGCGCATTAAGAACAAGGGTCTCTTTGATTTTGACATGCCATCTGTGCCGACAAACTCCGAATGGGCAAGTGCAGTCTGCAACACATGTGGCTGGATCGAATTCCCAATGAACTGATGGAGCCGGAACCTCATCGCATTTACACAATTCTTGCGCCCGGCTTTGCAAAGTGGTGGGGTTCCGATGCCCGAGCCTTGGCCCAAACCTTTCGGCGACTTGGTCACAGGCTGCTGGATATAGATGAGGAAGATTATGTTTCTTGGCGCCCGCAGGGAGTGGGACCAAAAGTGATGCGACGAATATTCGGTCGCGTCTGGATGGACGATTACAACCAGGCTGTACTCAGACAAGCTAATACGTCTTCTTATGATTTTGTTCTAAGCTTCAAGGGGAATTCGCTTAGGCCTGAAACCATTGGTAAGCTGCGGGCTACTGGAAAACCTATTTACAATTTCTATCCGGATGTAAGCTTCCGAGATCATGGCCCAAATATTCCTCTGAGTCTCAAGCTGTATAACTGTGTGTTTACGACAAAGTCGTATCACGGCGAACGAGAGATCAAACAGTTTGCCATTAGAGATTTAAAGCACGTCCGCCACGGCTTCGATCCGGAAGTGCACAGACCCGTCCCATTGACCTCAGAATTGATCGGGCATTACGGTGCTGATGTCAGTTTCGTAGGCTGCTGGTCGCCGGAGAAAGAAGAAAAGCTCTTATATCTTCTTAGAGGAGCCGCTGGGATTTCCGTCAAGGTATTTGGCATGGGATGGCAATATGCGTCCAGTGAATTCAGGAACAGGATGGGACTGGATTTGAGCGCGGGAGTCTTCGGCGATGAGTTAGCTATCGTCTATTGCGCGTCGAAAGTTAATCTCGGATTGCTAAGTTGTAGCAAGAGTGACCCGAACCTACGGGATCAAACGACAGCTCGTACTTTCCAGATTCCGGCGACACAATCATTCATGTTGCACGAGGACACTCCAGAGGTGAGAACCTTCTTTAGGGACGGAAGAGAAGTCATGCTCTTTAGCAGCAAAGAAGATCTGGTCGAGAAGATCCAATCCGCACTTCAGAGCCCTTCTCTGAGAGAAACCGTTCGCGAAAACGGATACGAGCGGTGCCTGCGGGAACCTTATGACTACTCCAGCGCCGTGCGAGAAATTCTGTATCGTTTCGAGTTAGAAACAAGCCGCCCTATCTCAGGCAGTGGCATTACCATGAAAAATTGCGGAGAAAATCAAGATTGGACGGTGTCAGAACCGGAGGTAGCTAAAGCGTAGTACACAAAAATGGCACGATTCGATAATGACTCAAGGTAATTTAGGTTCCTCCACGCGGAAGAGCCACAGCCACGCGATGCAGATCTACTTGGTCGCTTCAGTGTGTTTGCTGATAGTTGTACCTTTGAGCTTAGGTGAATATGAATATTCGTGGCTGCAAACATCGCTTGCGGTACTCTTGCTGGACATTTGTCTCTACCCTTCGGCCCTCTATCTTGCGCAACATAAAGCGGACCTGCCGACGATGCCGGTGTTTTGTCTCGCTTATGCATTGCAGTTCGCATTTCCCATTTTCACCCAGGAAGATACGTTTCTTCTCATGGGAGCCGAAGTTAGATATTTGGCGGAAAAGGACGTCGCAATTGCTTTGCTTTTGGCCATTGCCGGCATCTGTTCTTTACAACTGGGATATTACTGGTTTCAGAGGAGCAACTACCGGAAGGTCGTGCCCGTCGCGCACCTACCGCTGAAGAAATCGAAGGCCCTGGCTTATTGCGTACTTGTCGGAATCTTTTTGCCGCTGCTGTTTACATTCAAGGGCATTATTCCGGAAGAATTTCAACAGCCATTGTCCGCCATTCTGCGCGTGCTTCAGAATCAAGTGCTGGTTGTCATCGCCATACTCGGCTGGCTTTTCTACGGCCGCAAGGAGTCCAAGTTTTATGGCGTTTGGTTGTATGGCCTCGTGATGGTCACTGCAATGAGGGGAATCTCAAGTGGGAGTCTCGAGGACGCTCTGGCACCGATCGGTATATTCTTCGTAGTCAAATGGCTCTATACGCGTAGGGTTCCCGTCGTCCCTATTGTGGCCACCGCGGCGCTCGTCGTTTTCCTTTCGCCCGTCAAGGCAGACTACCGTGAATGGACTTGGGTAGCAGATGATCCAGAACTCGCGCAGCAGTCTTCCCTCACTAGAGGTACCCTTTGGATTGAACAGGCCATGGAGTATTGGAAGGACACGCTTTCGGGAAACCGCGATTTGGCCGAAGCCACTTCGAGCGCCACCGGCCGAGCTGACTTCATTCATCAGGTGGCGTACATCTATTCCATGACCCCATCAGTGGTTCCATATCAGTATGGGAAGACCTACTCTTTCTTTCTGGTGTCCTTCATCCCGCGCCTTTTGTGGCCTGACAAGCCGACGGCGGGAAGTGCGAATGGGTTTTACGCTGTTACTTACGGGATAAATTCGGAGGAGGGAGCGAAGACGACGACCTTCGGTGTCAGCATTCTGGGCGAGGCTTTTATGAACTTCGGTTGGCCAGGAGTGGTTCTGATAATGCTCCTTCAGGGAATTCTGATTGGCGCAATGCAACATTCGTTTGGCGGAAGGGACTCCGGGTCCGGAGGTCAGGCGGTGTTTCTCGCCTTCTTTGTTTACTTCCTGAACGGCATCGGCTCAAGCGCAGAAATCATGTTCGGCGGAATACTACAGAATCTCATTCTGGGCTACCTGCTATTGTTGTGGGCGCGCCAGAAACCTTCTAGGGACCGGACTCGGGCGTTGCCTCTGGGGCACGCTGCCTTCCTGCGCTGAACCCATCGTTACTGCGTTTCTACTTCCTTTCTGGTCGGTTCCGCCACATTGATCCTATCGCTGCAAACAACAACCTTCAGCGCTTTTGGTGGGATTCCCACTTATAACCGGTTGGTATGTCGTGTTTTGAATGAATTCGGTAAGAGTCAAGTCCTTATTGCCACTGACAAGAACTCTGACATAGAAAGGCCCGCCGCTGAGTTACCAAACCTGAAATTAGAAGCGTTTGCCCAGAACCGCTTAGCGCTCACACGTCGGGTCGTTCGCCTTGGGTTGGCTCGCGAGTTTGACTTGGTTCTAATTGGACACGTCAATTATGCGCCTCTCGGCTGGCTCCTCAAAAAGCTTCAGCCACGACGGCGTTATGGCGTGATGTTGTATGGGATTGAAGCCTGGCAGCAACTTTCGCCGCTGCGCCGGCGCGCCTTGCAACACGCAGACTTCATGATTTCGATAAGCAACTACACACGGCAAAAAGCCATTCAGGCTAACCTGTTGATCGCGGACCGTGTGCACCTGTTGCCCAACGCGCTCGAGGCACCCAAGATTGAAGCAATCCCGGCGTCGGATCAATCGCCAGCGATTAAGGGGACCCGTCTTCTCTCTGTGTGTCGTTTGGATCAGAACGAACAATACAAAGGCGTTGACAAGGTGATTGAAGTCTTGCAGGACGTGGCCGGAAGAGTACCGGATGTTCAGTACGTCGTCGTAGGTAGCGGAACGGACCTCGAACGGCACATGCAATTGGCTCACAAACTTGGTGTCGCGGAGCGAGTTCACTTCTTAGGATTTCTTAGCGATGTCGCTCTGCGAGCCAGCTATCAGGAGTGCGATGTGTTTGTTATGCCCAGTGCGGGTGAGGGATTCGGCTTTGTCTTCCTCGAAGCTATGCAGTGTGGGAAACCCATCATCGCTGCGAACAGCGGCGGCGCACCTGAGGTAGTACAAGATGGCGTGACTGGACGCCTGGTCGAGTACGGGAACAAAGAACAATTAGCCACAGCTCTTATAGACTTATGTCTTAACCCTGCTAAACGCGACAGGCTTGGCCAAGCGGGCTATCAACGATTACAAGAGAACTTTACCTTTCCGCGCTTCAAGCAAAGGCTGACTGAAATCCTTCTGCGGGAACTTCCGACGGAGGCCGTCTCCAGGATTAGCCGCGCGGAAGGAACGCCATCATGCGCATCCTGAAAACCACGCAGACTTATTATCCTTACCTCAGCAAGGGTGGACCACCGGCGAAGGTGCGCGCGATCGCCAGGGGGCTGGCGCGGCGCGGGCATGAAGTCACCGTGTTGACTGCAGACTTAGATCAGGAGCAGGAGGCGGGAAGAGGAGGTAGGAGCAGGAGGCAGGCGCTGGAGGCAGGCGCAGAACGAGCATCAGGAGCAAACGACGCAGACGGTGGGAGCAGGAAGAGCAGTGCGCGGAGTTGGGAATCGCGCGATGACGGAGTAAAGGCGATCTACCTGCGCACGCTTCAGAACTACCGAGCGACAACGATAAACCCGCAGATTCTGAGTTTCTGTGCGCGACGCCTGCGCGACTACGACGTCGTCCATATCTATGGCCTTTACGATCTCTTCGGCTCCATTGCCGCCTGGTTTTGCCGTCGTCGCGAAATCCCATACGTGCTTGAGCCGATCGGAATGTTTGGTCCAAAGGTGCGAAGCCAGAAGAAGAAGCGCCTCTACCGAAAACTTATAGGTGATGCATTGTTCGAAGGCGCCAGCGTTGTCGTTGCCAACTCCGATACGGAGCGGAGAGAGTTAATCGACAGTGGAATTCCCGAAGAGAAGATCGTGCTACGGCGAAATGGTATCGATCTCGCTGAGTTTCAAACATTGCCTGCGCGCGGCGCCTTCCGCGCTAAGCACAATCTCGACGACAAGACTCCGCTGATACTCTTCCTCGGCCGCATTTCCTTTATTAAGGGACTTGACCATTTGGTAAAAGCATTTGCGCAATTGGCGCAGGTTCATCGCGACGCCCGTTTGGTAATCGCCGGGCCTGACGACGAGGATGGCTGCGCTCGCGCAGTTCACGAGTTGATCGAACAGTTTCACCTTCGCGAGCGCGTGAGACTCGCGGGCCCACTCTATGGCGACGAGAAACTTCAGGCCTTTGTTGATGCCGACTTTGTCGTGTTGCCCTCGCGCTATGAAAGCTTTGGAAACGTGGCGGCAGAAGCAATAGCCTCCGGAACACCGGTTTTGGTGACGGACCAGTGCGGCATCGCGCCACTAATTGAGGGAAGCGCGGGTCTGGTTGTTTCCTGCGACGTCGAGAGTTTACGTGATGGTCTGAAACGATTGGTAGAAGAGAAGAATCTTTTGGCGCAACTGTGCGCCCGTTGTGTGCAGGTTGCGAAAGATCTCTCCTGGGACGAGCCAGTAGAAACAATGGAGCGGCTCTACGAATCGTTAATAGAACCAGAGTAACTGTTGGTGGCGCAGCTTTGCCGGCGGGCAACGCCCGCCATTAAACGTTTAGAGCGGGGCGTTGCCCCGCGTTGCAGACAGGATGTCTGCGCTCCCAGCAAAAGCATGTGCGGCATTTGTGGAGTAATTGATTTTTCTGAATCGCCGGACGCGGCGGCGGTCGTGCGGCGGATGACGCCGACGATGCTGCATCGCGGGCCGGACGATGAGGGCTATCTCGACCGCGGACGCATTTCCCTGGGAATGCGTCGTTTGAGCATCATCGACCTGGAGGGCGGGCACCAACCGATCTACAACGAAGATGGCTCCGTGGGAGTCGTGCTCAATGGCGAAATCTACAATTTTCGTGAGCTGGGAAAGCGACTCGAGGATCGCGGCCACAGACTCAGCACTCGCTCCGATTCTGAAATCGTTGCTCATGCCTACGAAGAGTGGGGGCCGGCCTGCCTTGATCATTTCCAGGGAATGTTTGCGATCGCCATTTATGACCGCCGACTAGTGAGCAAGGGAGACTCTCCCCGGAAAGAGAACGGTACACTATTCCTGGCGCGTGATCGTTTTGGTATCAAGCCACTGTATTACTACCAGGATGAACACCGGCTGCTCTTTGCATCGGAAGTTCGCACTTTGCTGGCCAGTGGAGCAGTGCCGCGCCGCCTTTCCAGATCTGCGCTCCGGAGTTATCTACTGTTCGGGTCCGTGAGTGAACCAATGACGCTTGTCGAAGGAGTTTTATCCCTTCCCCCCGGGCACACTATGACGCTCCAATTAAGACTTCGAACCCGATTAGCAGAACCAAGAAGCTATTGGAATATTGCCCGGAACGGAATGTTTAAGTCGGAGAAGGGGAGACACGGAGAAGGGGAGACACGGGGACGCGGAGACGCAGAGAACGTTGCGAGTAACGGTCATCCGAGCAAGTCTGATTCAGACTCTGCCTCACATCAAGTGCGAGATTTGCTCGAACAGAGCGTGCGGCGGCACCTGATTGCAGACGTCCCTGTCGGAGTATTCTTGAGCAGTGGAATAGACTCAACGTCGTTGGCTGCGCTCGCAAGTCAAGAAGTCTCTGGTGTGCATACGTTCACGGTGGCATTTCCGGAAAAGGAGTTCAGCGAAGCGGCCATAGCGCGTCGAACCGCACAGAAGTTTGGCACTACTCACGAGGAGTTAATGCTCACTAGCGACGAGATGCTCACGCGATTGAGCGAAGCGGTGGGCGCGCTCGACCAGCCAAGCATTGATGGCATTAATACCTATTTCGTGTCTTGGGGGGCGAGACAGGCGGGACTGAAAGTTGCGCTTTCCGGACTTGGCGGTGACGAGGTCTTTGGCGGCTACAACACATTTCGCAGGACGCCACAGTATCAGCGCATCGCGTCAATCGGCAGTCGAGTGCCAGGAGCGTTACGTTCCGCTATGGCTGCGGCCGTGGCAGGAGCAGGCGAGGGCACGACTCACGGCGACGCTGCGCGAAAGATCGCCGCGCTCTGGAATGATCCTGAAGCTCTCCCACATCCTTATTTCTTCTGTCGAGCGTTGTTCACGCCTCCGCAGGTTGGCGAGCTAATGAAAGGTCCGCAGAGCGCTGGGAGCGATCACCTCTGGTGGAATTGGCTTGCGGAAGCTGCGGGGCAGTCGAGCAACCTGGATGGTTTTACGGCAGTTTCCTGCATGGAAGCCCGGTCTTATCTGGTGAGCACCCTACTGCGGGACACTGATTCAACGAGTATGGCCCACTCGCTGGAAGTGAGAGTGCCGTTTCTCGATCATACGCTGGTCGAATATGTGATTCAGCTTTCCGAAGCGACGAAACTCCGCAAAGGAACGCCTAAAGCTTTGCTGGTATCGGCACTGGAAGATCTTCTACCTGCGGAGGTCGTCAACCAGGAAAAACGAGGATTCACTTTTCCCTGGGAGAGTTGGTTGGGCGGCCCGTTACGACAAGACATCGACAAAGGACTCTCTGAGCTGGCGCCGGCTTTGCGTGAGACAATCAATCCGAAAAAGGCCGCTGGTGTTTGGCAGAGTTATCTGGCAGGACATACGAGCTGGTCACGACCGTGGAGTCTCTATGTGTTGAACGAATGGACCAGGCGACACTTGGGATAAGAATTTCGGATTTCGGATTGCGGATTGGAGACCCGGAAGTTGCAAAGATACCAAACTGCTGAAGCTGTGGAGGACGCATGAGAGTCGAAGAGCTGACTTTCGATGAGCTTAAGATGTGGATTAGCTACGCCCTTGAGCAAAAGCTTGAGGAACTTCTTGGTGATCCTGACTACGAGCTTCAGTAAAGGAGGATGTCAAAAAGAGGTTACGGCTCTCCCATGAACAGACGGCTAGAAGCTCCGCAGGCGTGCCGATTGTTACGATTTCGGATTTCGGATTTGAAAGCGACTAGACGAAATTGCGGAGTTGAATCGCTGAATGAGGCATAAACTCATGAGCGTCAACCTTCCACTCGATCAAATGACCACCGAGGAGACTATCGTTGAGCCGTCGACACGCTATCGCGTCAGCTTTGCAGCCAAAACGAAGGAGATCGTCACGGGTGGCTTGCCCATGGTGATCGTGACTGCGGCAACGGGCGAAGGGAAACGCCTCGGGCACGCGACTCCAGTGCAGCAGAACGTTAACGACTGGCAGGTGTTCAGTTGCGATTTCTCTACAGGCCCCTCAACCCACGCGGTTACCTTCAGCTTGCAGCGAGAAAGCTGTACTACGTCACCGTGTCCGAATCTTTGGCTCTCTGGGGCTTGATAGCTTCTCGCTTGAGGCTCTGAAGTAAAAACGTGAACATAAAAATCAGATTTGAACAGACCTTTTAGTGCGAGGATAATTCCCGCGTGGCATCAGCTGCTTTACCACGTCTAAAGTTTACCTCTACTTGAATGCAGAAAGTTGACCGCCTGGATTGGGCGGCCGGTTTCTCTCTCAAGAGCTATGGTGTCCGGATTGGCATCCGGTCAAATAACCCTGCTTATCTGGCACGGGTTCACGAGCATCTGCCGCACAACTGGGAAAAGATGTCCTCTCCGATCGTTGATCGCCTGTACTCGATTGTCATCGGTGGCGAGGGAGCGCGGCCGAACATCCGGCGTTTCAATCTCCTTTACGGCAACCACGTGCGCCTCGCGCGCTCGATCGAGCTAGACGAGGTATTTAATACCCTGGAATCGGATCTCCGCCTTTTTGTAGCTGAGCTGGCGCGTGGCCGCGTTTTTGTACATGCAGGTGTCGTGGGCTGGGAGGGAAGAGCTGTTGTGGTGCCAGGCCGCAGCTACACCGGCAAGTCAACGCTAGTGGCCGAGTTGGTGCGAGCTGGAGCCACGTACTATTCCGACGAGTATGCAGTATTCGATTCGCGCGGCCGCGTCCACCCGTTCCCCGGACCTCTTCAGATTCGTCAGGAAGGCGGTTTCAAACAAACCAAGATTGATGTTGCACAATTGGGTGGTCGTCCTGGTTCGAAGCCTCTTCCTGTTGGGCTAGTTTTGGTGACGCAGTTTAAGAAGGGTGCAAGATGGAGGCCTCGAAATTTGTCATCAGGCGCAGGAGCCCTGGAGCTGCTTTCCAATACAGTCTCGGCCCGACGCAGTCCCGCGAGCGCGCTTGATGCATTTGACAATGCGGTAGTGGGCGCTCAGATAGTGAAGGGAGCCCGCGGTGAGGCCCAGGAAATCGTGCCTTTTATCTTGGAGAGAATTAGCAAAAATAGATGACCCGTGGATTTGATTCGTGATAGACTCTGCGCGTTTCAACGCCAGTTTCTCTTCATTTCGATTCGATTCACATCGGGCTGTAGAAAATCGGAGGCCGTATGAAAACTACCCCCAACCGGACGCCAGCTACTGCCAATGGAGAACCCCGTGCGCGGAAAGACGACTTGATCGTCAAGGAAATGCCTGATGAGGTTCTGGTTTATGACCTGGTGCGCGACAAAGCGCACTGTTTGAATCGTACGGCGGCCCTGGTCTGGAATTATTGCGACGGCCGGACCGGCGCTGCGGCAATGACCGGACGTTTAGAGCGAGAATTGAATGTCCCTGTTGATGAACGCGTGGTGTGGTTGGCTTTGAATCAGTTGAGCAAGAATTATCTGCTGGAAGAACAGATTGTGCCGCCCCCGCTGATGGCTGGAATCAATAGAAGGCAGATGATGCGAGCGCTGGGTGTTGCAGCAGTTGTCGCAGTTCCCGTCGTTACCTCAATTGTCGCCCCTACGCCGGCGCAGGCACAGTCGTGTCGAGGTCCAGGTGTGCCATGTAATAACGACAATCAATGCTGCTCACTGAATTGCCTAGGGATTGGGACTAATAGAGTTTGTGCCTAAAATATTGCCAATTGAAGCTCGAGCAGGTGCTGATTGTCCACAGTCAGCACCTAATTTATTTTGGAGACTGTTTCACCACGCTTAACGTCGGCGCCTTTAACGTTGAGTTCTCGATTGCAACATTCTAGTGGTGGGACTCTCGTGGCTGCCACGCTTGCGGGTTCCTGGCGTGGACTTTCTTCACCTCTGAACATTACCGAGGCCGAGTTAGATCGCGTAACGCCCCTGCTTTATGCGTCGGGCTCCGCTGCGCTCGGTTGGTGGCGCGTGCGGCAGACAAATTTGAGTGCTACGCCGTCCGCCGCAGTGCTCCACCAAGCATACCGCCTTCAGGCTCTCCAGTCAGCAATCCACGAGAAAAAGATCGAAAAAATCTTCCGCCTACTGCGTCAGGCGTCCGTCGATGCCATTTTGGTGAAAGGGTGGCTGGCAGCAGGACTTTATCCCGACGGAGCGCTTCGCCCTTATGGCGATATCGATCTTTGCTTCCGGCGGGAACATTTCCAAACTGCAAAAGATATTCTGGCAAGCTCTGAAGCGACAGACTGCTGGGTTGATCCGCACTCACGATTCTCTGAACTGGAATCTCGCAGCTTTGACGAACTCTTCGCCCGTTCCCGACTGGTGGATTTGGGTGCGGAGAAGATTCGGATTATGGGCTCCGAGGATCATCTTGCTTTGCTGGCCATTCATCTATTGAAACATGGAGCATGGCGTCCGCTCTGGCTTTGCGATATCGGAGCCGCAATTGAATCACTGCCTGCGGAGTTTGATTGGGATTTGTGCCTGGGCAAGAATAAGACTCGTGCCCTCTGGATCATCTGTGCGATTCATCTGTCGCAGGAGTTACTCGATGCAGACATACATCCACTGCCAATGTCGCATAGGGCAAAAGAACTTCCCCGATGGTTGGTTAGCATTGTACTGCGACAATGGGCAGCTCCATTCGCCATTAATCAGCCGCCGATGAGCCATCCGAAGCCGATGGCCAGTTACTTGAAGACCCCGAGAGGTCTTCTAAAAGGTCTACGCGCACGCTGGCCGAATCCGATCATTGCCACTGTTAGTGTTAATGGCGAGTTTAATGGTTTTCCGCGTTTACCTTATCAGCTTGGGAACTGCGCACTGCGTTCAGCAGAGTTTTTCTTCCACCGGTTAAATACTCTTGGATGAGTGCCGAGTTGGCGGGCAGTTCTGTAGGAGTTCTGCGGTTCGTCGCGGCGACGAACGTTTACCTTGAGGAAACTCGCGCGTAAGGGTATTGACTCATTACAGCTCCAATTGCGCGAAGGGCGTTTCCGCCCGCACGCAACAAAGGTGTAACTTTCAGCTCGGGTAGCAACCTGGTTTTTCTTGATAGCGATGATCGGCTCTTGTCTCACGCTCTTGGAGTTGGCATGAAGCACCTTGCTTGATCATGCCGAATGCGCATTCGTGTTCGGTCGTCATCGGGAGATTGCCGCCGATGGAACAGCACTCTTGACAACCTCTTCGTCGATATCGAGAAGGATCCGATCGGCAGCTACTGCTCTATAACTGCGTGTACACACCGTCCACGGCAATGTTCCGGCGCGACATCTTTGAGATTGAAGCAGGCTTTGTTTCCCTTTTCGGGGGCGCTGAAGATTATGACCTTTACCTTCGCATCGCCAGGAAATTCCCCATCTTAGATTACGACGAAATCGTCGCAGAGTACCGCCGACACGATACAAATAAGACAGGCAACAACGCGATGATGTTAAAAGTTTGTGTTTCTGTTCTGCGCGAACAAAAGGGCTACGTGCGTGGCCACCCGGATTGGGAGGAGGCATATCAAGCTGGGATAACAATTGGCGGCGGCTCTGGGGCGAGAGGTTGGTGAGCCAAATATGGTCTCGCTTTAAGGAAGGAAGAGAGTGGGAATGCTCCCTGCGGGATATGATGGTGTTGATCCGATATGGCCCGGAAGTGTTTTCCCGCCAGCTTGTTCGAAAGCTATTTCGTCCTCTGATAGCGGCGCTGGACCATAAGGTTCGAAGATTAGATATCAAATAGCGCGACATCACTGGAGCCAAAAAGGGAGGTCGTGCCTGTTGGGAAACCCTCCGCGGGTGCCCCTTGTTAGTTTAAGTCATCGTGCCGGCATCGAGAATGGATCAATGGACGACTGAAGATTGGATCGCCATCCGTCAGGCGGTGGGCCAGTGGCAGTCTCTTTTGCCCGAGAGGGTAAAAGCCATGGACCGAGAAAACGCACCAGGGAAATACCGCGCGGCTTTGGCCGCAATCAAATCAGCGTCACACGCGAGCCACGAAATCACAAAATGACGTTAAATAATAGCTCGTGTTGCTTCGAGTGACACGAGGATCGAGCTCCCCTTTCTTCTAATTCAAATCCGAAATTTGAATCCGACATTCCATGTACATTCTCGGAATCAACGCTTACCACGGCGATGCTGCGGCGGCGATAACCCGCAATGGCGAGTTAATTGCCGCGGTTGAGGAGGAGCGCTTTAATCGTTGGAAGCATTGCGCAGGCTTTCCAACTGAATCCGTGCGCTACTGCATCAAGGCAGCGGGAATCCAGGTTGAGGATCTCGAGCATATCGGAATTTCGCGGGATCCTTCCGCACACCTGCACCGGAAAATCAGGTTTGCGGCAATGAGAGCAGCGAAGCAATTCAGTAGGCAGACGGCAGGAGGCAGACGGCAGGAGGAATGGGAGACGGGACGCGGGGAAGCGGAGACGGAGAACTTCGACATTGCGCAGACTCGGCGAGCGTTCGGTTTAGAAGCTGACGGCGATGACACTCTGGCTTTCACCGCGGCACCGCGTCCCCGCGACCCGGCCTCCTCGCCGGAAATTGAAGGCAACGGCAACGGCCGAGGATTTCTTCGGCAGGTCGCCGATCGCCTCGGAAATGCTGCCAAGGTGCGTGACTTAAGACACGATCTGGCCAAGGCGTTGGGGGTATCGAGGAACACACTGCGCGCGCAGTTTCATAACATCGAACATCATCACGCGCATCTGGCAAGTTCGTTTTACGTGTCTCCCTTTGAGCGTGCAGCCTTGCTTTCCATCGATGGCTTCGGCGATTTCATTTCGACCATGTGGGCGAAAGGAGAAGGGAACTCGATCGAGGTGCTGGGCCAGGTGGAGTATCCCCACTCTGCTGGCATACTTTACACAGCTACCACGCAATTCCTCGGTTTTCCGCATTATGGCGACGAAGGAAAAGTCATGGGACTCGCACCTTATGGCACGCCACGATACATGGAAGAGTTTCGCGACATTATTCGCACCGACGAAGCTGGGCGGTTTCGTTTGAATCTCGATTATTTTCGCCATCAGGCCGAAGGTGTGGACATGACATGGGACGATGGCTCGCCCGTAATCGGACGAATATTTTCGGATCAGTTTGCGCAAACCTTTGGCCCGCCACGTCAACCCGGAGCACAGCTAACCCAGCGCGAGCACGACATTGCCTCCAGCTTGCAGCTCCGTCTGGAAGAAGTAGGTTTTCACGTGCTGCGGCACTTGCACCAGCAAACCGGACTCACCGATTTGGGACTCTCCGGTGGCGTGGCCTACAACTCCGTAATGAATGGCAAAATATTGCTCAACACTCCCTTCCGGCGTGTCTTCGTGCAGCCGGCTGCGGGTGATAGCGGCACAGCGCTGGGAGTTTGTTATGAGATCTACAACGGCATCTTGAACCACAAGCGGGGACTCGCGATTGAGGGCGCTTACACTGGACCAGAGTTTACGAACGCCGAAATAAGAGCTGAGTTAGAGCGATGCGACCTCACATTCGAGAGCTATTCAGACGATGATCTAACAAAGCGTGCGGCCCAGGATATTGCCGACGGACTGGTGGTTGGTTGGTTTCAAGGTCGCATGGAATTTGGACCGCGGGCGCTGGGCAATCGCTCGATTGTGGTCGATCCACGGCGCGCCGAAATGAAAGACATACTGAACGACCGTATAAAGAAACGCGAGCCCTTCCGACCGTTTGCTCCGTCAATTTTGGAAGAACATACTGACGAATACTTCGAACAGAACCATCCAGCTCCGACCATGCTGATGGTCTATCAAATCAGGCGGGAGCGTCGCTCTGAGATACCGGCGGTAACGCATGTGGATGGCTCAGGCCGTTTGCAGACAGTCTCGCCACATTTGAATCCGCTTTACTATCAGCTTATCTCAGACTTCCATAAGATAACGGGAGTGCCGGTGGTCTTAAATACTTCTTTCAATGAAAATGAGCCGATTGTCTGCACCCCGCGTCATGCCATTGACTGTTTCCTAAAGACTCGCATAGATGTGCTGTATCTGGGGAATCAGGCTGTCCGGCGGACACCAAACTCGTGATAGAGCGCTGAGTGATGAGTTCTTTTTTAAATCTACGTCCAGCTTGGACTCACCCCAAAGGAGGACCTTATGGCCAAGAGAATTGAACGGTTTGAGGATTTCATTGCCTGGCAGAAGGCGAGAAAGCTTACTTCTGAAATCTACATGGTTACAAATCAGGATAAGTTCGCTCGTGATTTGGTCTCAAGGATCAGATTAGGCGTGCTGCGGTTTCCAGCAGGTCGAATCTCGCAGAGGGATTTGAACGAGGAAGACCGGCAGAGTTTCATCAGTTCCTCTCAGTCGCGAAAGCATCGTGTGCAGAATTGCGCTCGCAACTCTATGTGGCTCTCCATGTCGGTTATCTGAGTATCGAAATATTCGATGCTTTAATGGCGCAGGCCGGAGAGGTCGGAAAGTTACTTGGAGGACTGCGCCTCTCAGTCGAGCGCGGGCGCAACTCGTTGAGCTAGACATCTGATTTCGACTCATCACTCATCACTCAATACTCATCACTTCCTCAAACTATGACTAAAAAAGCTCTCATCACCGGCATCACGGGTCAGGACGGCAGCTATCTGGCGGAAGAGCTGCTCCAACGAGGATACGAGGTCCACGGGCTGGTGCGGCGCGTTGCGCTGGAAGCACCTCAACGGAGAACGGAGCGGATTGCTCACCTTCTGGACAAGGTCATCCTGCACCCCGCAAGCCTGGAAAGCTATCCGAGCATTTTCCATATCGTCAGTCGTTACGACTTCGACGAGTGCTACCACCTCGCAGCTCAGAGTTTCGTGGCGGAGAGTTTTGCCGATGGTTTCTCGACGATGAACACGAACATTAACGGAACTCACTACATGCTGGCGGCGTTCCGAGAGCTGCGGCCGCAATGCCGTTTCTACTTTGCCGGTTCCAGCGAGATGTTCGGAAAAGTGCGCGAGGTTCCGCAAAGCGAGTCCACACCGTTTCATCCCCGCAGTCCTTATGGGATCAGCAAAGTTGCCGGCTTCGATCTCACACGCAACTACCGCGAAGCCTACGACATGTTCTGCGTCAACGGCATTCTCTTTAATCATGAGGGACCGCGCCGGGGGTTCGAATTTGTGACTCGCAAGATCAGCCACACGGTTGCGCGAATAAAGCTTGGTCTCGCCAGTAAGCTCCGCCTGGGCAATTTGGAAGCGCAGCGCGATTGGGGTCACGCCCAGGACTACGTGCAAGCAATGTACCTGATGCTGCAGCAGCCGGAGCCTGACGACTATGTCATCGCAACTGGAGAATCCCATAGCGTGGGTGAGTTCTGCGACCGAGCCTTTGCCGAGCTTAATCTTGACTACCGAAAGTATGTGGTCATTGATGAACGTTTCCGGCGCCCAGCTGAGGTCGATCAACTTGTGGGAGACTCTACTAAGGCGCGCAAGGTGTTAGGCTGGCGCCCGAAATACACATTCGATGAGTTAGTCAGGGAGATGGTTCAATCTGATCTCGAGGCTCTATCGCGCGCGGAGGGCCGGGAGATATCGAGGCTGGGGAGTGTCCCCTGAGCTCGCAGTTGAGGTCCGATTTTCTCTACTTCGGCGGAATTTCGAGTTTCAAATTCAATTTGGATATAAACATGAGAATCCTTGTAACTGGTGGTGCAGGTTTTATTGGCTCCCACTTGTGTGAGCAGTTAATCAACGAAGGCCACGATGTAATCTGCTTGGACAACTTTTTTACCGGGCGTCGCGAAAACATTTTTCACCTCCTTGATAATCCGCGCTTTGAGCTCGTGAGGCATGACGTGACAGAGCCGATACTGCTTGAGGTCGATCAGATCTACAACCTGGCCTGTCCTGCGTCGCCTATTCACTACCAGTACAACCCTGTGAAGACGGTAAAAACCAGCGTCATGGGGATGATCAACATGCTGGGTTTGGCCAAGCGCGTCCGTGCTCGCATTCTGCAGGCCTCGACGTCTGAAGTTTATGGCGACCCCCTGGTCCACCCGCAGCCGGAAGAGTATTGGGGAAATGTGAATCCGATTGGCCCGAGATCGTGTTACGACGAGGGTAATCGTATTGCCGATACGTTGATGATGTATTACAACCGGCAAAATCACTTAGACACGCGCATTGAGCGAATCTTACACACCTATCGCCAGCGAATTCTGGAGAATGACGGTCGTG
>JACCUI010000227.1 GCA_013811945.1 Pyrinomonadaceae bacterium
CTGATGGAAACAAGATGGGTGAAGCCTGTTCCTCTCCGCGTGACGGAAGGCAGAATCGGCTTGAAGAAAGTCGATGTGCTCCACACCCGGGTTGACAACAGGAGGGTTGACTACGTTCTGGACCGGAAGACGCATTTGCCCGTGCGTGTGGCGGTCTTCTATGGTTTCGGCGACCGCGCCACGTTTGCGGTTGACCTCTCTAAATATGTGACAGTCAGCGGCATTCAAATGCCCGGCAAGGAAGAAGGGTAGGATCAGCTTCCAAATTAACCCACTTTACGACGACGGTATTTTCATCCACCCACCCTCGGTAGAAGGTGGCCCTCAGGCTTGGCTGCGATCCATCACATCAACCCCGTGATATGAAAGACGGTAACGGGCCCACCAAGGCGCTTTGATCGTGTTACCGCTTTCCGCTCACCCAAACAAGATCACCTTCCGCCTTGAGACGCTTGAGTTTAGTTTAGTCCAAACCTACAGCTTCCGGAGGTAGGCCAGCAACGCGGCCCGCTCGCCCGTCGCCACAAACCCGCGATCGACGACGAGGCCGTTCGACGAAAGAAACGGCGGCAAGTTAGGCGGCGGATTCAGCCGAGTCACACGCGCGAAGAAGGCGTCGTAGTGGTCGAGCATCTCCTCGAGCGATGCCGCAGAGTTGTTGTGAAAATATGGGGCGGTTTTGCTGATTCCGCGCAATTGGGTGACGTCCATCACGGAGAGGTCCGCGGGTTGGCCCGTGAGAAGCAGTCGTCCCGGGTCCGAAGTGGTGACGAATTGGAAGGTGCCGTCGGCGCGTGTGATGCGATACGCGCGCGCGTTACGTTCCAGCCGCTGCGGACATGGCGCAAAGCCGTCTGTGGTCGGGCGCGGGCAGGCGGTCTGGATGTTGTGATAGCGCGCGATGGGGCGCACGAACGTCGTCTCACCCGTGGTCCCGCTCGGATGTAAGGCACCGCCGTGGCATTGGGCGCAGGCGCGGTTGAAGACTACCTTGCCCTCCTGCTCGAGCTCATCCAGTTCTGGATCCGGGTCGGGGAAAGACGTCGAGCCGGAGAGGATCGCGTTCGCCAACAGTTCAACCCCGGGCGAAGAAAACAGCGTCTGCTGGAATGCCGCGAGGTCGTCGAGCATGCCTGTCGGCGGTTCCACAGACACCTCTGCGTGCGCGAAGAGTGCGCCGCGGGCTTGTTCCTGAAGCGTTCCAAAGCGCGCATCGTGCTGGTAGCCACCCTGCCGGTTGGGGCCATTGGGGTCCTGGCCCATGATTGGGGGACGTGGAGCGCCTGGCGGCCAGATTGGCAAGACGCCGTCCGATCCGGTGATCGCGACGTTGAGTACGGGCATGACTGCGCGCCAGAGATCGACCGAAGTCTCTTCGCTGGGCTGTCCGGTGGCTGGATCGATGAGCTTGACGTTCATGGGCAAGGGCATCGTCACGCGAATGAGCCCGTTTTCCACCAGGTTGGAGAAGTCGATCGCATCGGCTCCGTTTATACGGAAGTCGTCGGCGTCAACCGGCCGGAAGAGCGGATCGTCCGCATTCTTGTTGTGCTCCCGTTTCTCCTGAAGAGCATCGAACCGCGCTCTTGCGGACGCGGGAGAGAGCTGGAACTCTCCGATGGGATGTGACAATCGGCGCACGAGCGTCCGTTCCCGCCGAGTTGCTTCAGATTTCCGTCATTGAAGGCTGCCTGGCCTCGCGCCACCGCGGCCTCGCATGGTCTCGGGACGCAATCATGCTGCCTCGCGCCATTTACTTCTGAGCCTTGTCCGGAGCCTATGTGCGGCACGACGGCCGCAATCCCTCCGATGAGGACAAATCCACAGAAGACGCCGGCCGAGCTGTTGAACTTGTACATGGTATTTATTCCTTCCGGTCTATTTCATAGAACCTTCATTGCCCTCTCACTCCTGTAAGCGGAATCCGGCGGGGAAAGCGGCAACGGCGGGAAGAAATTGTCGTTCTGCCCACGTAGTGAACCACCGGCAGGTATAGTAAATTGAGTGCCTCGGCAGAACCTGTGCCAGGGTAGGAGGTTGATGACCACAGACTCACCGGAAGAAGTCACACTACTGCTCTTAGCTTGGAGCGACGGCGACCAGGCAGCGCTCGACAAGTTGGTCCCGCTGGTCTATGAAGAGCTGCACCGGCTGGCTCATCGCTACCTCAGTCGCGAACGCCCCGGCAACACTCTGCAAACCACAGCCTTGGCCCATGAGGCTTATTTACGCCTGGTCGATGCGAGAGTGTGCGTTGGCAGAACCGCGCTCATTTTTTTGCGGTCGCGGCCCAAACGATGAGGCGTATCCTGGTTGATCTGGCGAGGGCCAGACACAATCTCAAGTGCGGCGGTGGGGCACAGCAGGTCTCACTCGATAAAGTCTTGGTTATATCGCCGGAGCGAGGCCCGGACATGCTCGCTCTGGATGAGGCGTTGGGCAGACTGGCGGCACTGAACCCGCGGCAGAGTCAGGTGGTGGAGTTGCGATATTTTGGCGGACTGACTGATGAAGAAGTGGGCCAGGTGATCAAAATCTCACCCCGGACAGTGCGGTCTGACTGGAGACTGGCTAAGGTCTGGTTGTACCGTGAGTTGAGCAGGGGAGTAAATGATGACGCCTGAACGTTGGGAGCAAGTCGGTCAGCTGTATCAAGCCGCACTGGAACTGCACCCGCGGGAACGTACTTCCTTCCTGAGGCAAGCCTGCGGTGAGGACGCATCATTGTTCCGGGAGGTGGAGTCATTGCTTGAGGCCGAAGAGGAAGCCGGAGATTTCCTGGCTGCCGGAGCGATTGATGACGCGGCCAAAGCGCTGGCAGAGGAAAAGTCATTCTCCCCGGTGGGAAATCGGCTCGGCCATTACCAGGTGCGCTCGCTCCTGGGGGCGGGAG
>JACCUI010000269.1 GCA_013811945.1 Pyrinomonadaceae bacterium
CGTTCGCAGGAAGACACGAAATCAGTCATTTATCACTGATTAGTAGAGGGGTTGAACCGTGGAACATAACCTCGACTACGATAATGCGTGTGAGCGATACCTGCTGGGAGAACTATCCGAGCAGGAACAGGCGCAACTCGAAGAGGCGTATTTCGCGAACGATGCGCTGTTTGAGCGCTTTCTCGCCGTCAAAGATGACATGATTGATGCCTACGCGCGCGAGGATCTCACCCGAGAAAAGCGCGCGCGGTTCGAGCAACACTTTCTCGCTAGCGAACCGCGGCGCCAGCACGTCGACGAAGCGAAAGAGTTTATCCCCGCCGTCTCTTCTGCGTCGCTGAATGACGCTATTGTAAACGTGATGCCCGCAGCATCTGCTCGCAGTTCGGACTCCTCGCGCGGGCACTCAATCGTCAAGCATTTTGCCCTTCACCCATTCGTTTTGCGGGGAGCGATAGCGGCTCTACTGCTCGTTGGGCTCGCAGGTTCGTGGCTGCTCGTCAGACAGTTCCAACGACAGCGAGTTGAAGGCGACCGGCCCCAACATGAAGAGGCCGCACGGAGACAGCAAGAAGGGAAAGGAGGGCAAACAGTTGCGCCTCCAGTCAATGAAAACAGCACTGACCTCGCCCGCAACAACGCAACGAACCTCGCTACCAACCCGCCGGCAGCTGATTTGAACAACGCTCCGGCGCCTGAGCGCGCTGCGCAGCCGCGAATTGCCAACCAACGTTCTCCAAAGCCATTGCCCGCGCAAGTCGCCTCGCTATCCCTGCTGCCCTTCGTTTCTCGTGACGGTAACAGTTCCAACTCGCTGCTGCTTAGCCCCGACACCCGCGCGGTGCGTTTGCACCTCGCCTTTAAAGAAGGCAGTTATAACCGTTACGACGTGGTGCTTGGGACGGTTGACGGCGACCGGGTGTTGCAGCGTCGTGGGCTAAAGGTTCGATCAGACAACGGAGGAAAAAGCGTGACGCTCACACTCGACCCTGCCGTTTTCCGTCGGCAGGATTACATCGTTACGCTCAATGGCCTGACCGCCGAGGGAAAGCTCGAAACCATCGGTGACTATTATTTCCGGGTAGAGCCAAGCACCCCTAAAACGACATCGCGACCCCCTCACTAAAGAATCAATTCTTTCCCGTTCTTACCCAGATAGAAGCTGCAAAGATGGTTATCTTTCCATTTGACTTCGAGCCAGTCTCCTTCCCCTCTGCTCCTTACTGACTGTCATTTCAGCCAGTTTATCTGATCCGTCGCCACAACCTTGTTGACATGTTTTTCGGCGTTCCTCACTAAGAGTAAGAGAGGAATTAGGCGTGTGGGGCGTGGCCCGTCGCAGCACGTTCGGTAACAATCAACTAAGGAGAGAATCATGCTCAACAAATTCGCATCACTCGTGCTAGTAATCGCGCTTGTCAGCACTCTCGGCGGTAGTTTGGCCTTTGCCAACTCCTCGACGAAGCCTGATGCCAAAAGGAAGGTAGCGGATGTTCCAGGGGAAACCGAAATCTCGGACAAGAATAAAGTTCAGCCAAACGAAAAGTTAAACGCCGAGATGGTCAAGCTGGTCGCTGACGCTAAAGCAGGCAAGATCGTGCCGGCCGAGCGGCCGCAAATTCAACCCGCCAAAAGTAACAATCTGTCCAAAGGGAAGAAGATTGCCATCGGAGTCGCCATTGTCATAGCCGTAGTCGCCGTCACCGTGATAGTAGCCGGCAAAAACACACCGGGCCGCGTCTTGTGAGAAAACCGAGGGGAAACCATGAACCCGAAAATCACAAAGAGACCCTTTTCGAAACTCGCTCTTGCTGGACTAATCCTGCTGACGCCTTGCGGATGCAACGCGTCATATCTAAGCGTCCAGTCGGAGACAGGCCAGGCAAGGTAGAGGCAAAGGAGTGGGAGGAGAACTGGGTCACCACTGATGGCGCGGTGAAGGTCAAGGCCGTCGACCCAGATAAGGGAATCCTGAAGGTTGCCACCAGCCATGGCAGGGACTCGCTCGGAATCGGCGCCACAAAAAAGGAAGCACAGCCAAACGAAAGACGGAGGGCAGATATGGTCAAGCTGGTACAGCGTAACAGGCGAGCTCCAGGCATTCCGGATTGAGGGAAAACAACAATTGCCTAACGACAGGTTAGAGAGTAGAGTAGCGCCCGTTCTCCGGTTAGCTCCTTTCCAACCGACGCGCCTTCGCTAATTTGCTTTTACGGCCATCAACTGGCCACGATAATCCCGGGCTAGGGCCGGTTAACTAGCGGTGTTTTGCAGGAGAAGCTTCATGCAGGAGATGCATCCCCCACGGAATTCCGTAGCTTTGCCTCGCAAGCGCGTCCTCATTGTGAACTGCTACTTTGATGATTCCCGACAACCAATTCACCGAACCAACAAAATGCCTTACGCCGTCGGTCCGATTTACCTGGCGGGAGCCTTCGCGCGTGATTTGTGTGACATACGTTGCTACAACGAAGTAACCAGTGGCCCGTTAGAGCATGAACAGCTGTTTGGGTGGCCTGACATGGTAGTCCTCACCGGTCTAACTAACAGCTTTGATCGCATGCTGCATCTCACAGCGTATGCCCGGAGCAAGAATCCGAAAGTCATCATCGTTGCTGGTGGCCCACCAGTCCGGGCATTGCCGCTGCTATCAAAAAAGTTTTTTGACTATACCTGTCTGGGGGACATAGAAGAGCTGTGCGAGGTGATCGCCGAAGCTTTTGGTCCCGGGTATGTGGCGAAGCAGATGCTCCCGCGTTACGACCTGGCTTACTGGTTAGGAAGAATCGGCTATGTAGAATCAACCCGTTATTGCAATTTTCGTTGTTCGTTCTGCGCGCTTACGGCTGAGGGACGTCCGTATCAAACTTACGACCTCGATCACATCCGGAAGCAGATTATGGCGTCGGGCAAGAGACGTCGAATGCTCTTCATCGATAATAATTTTTATGGAAGCGACCGGAATCATTTCCGGGCTCGCATCGGCCTTATCAATGAGATGCGCCGGGCGGGCCAGTTTCAGCATTGGAACGCCCTCGTCACCAACGATTTCTACCGGGGCGAGGAAAATTTGCGACTCGTAAAAGATGCCGGCTGCGAGATGCTCTTTAGCGGTCTTGAATCGTTTGATAACGACTGGTTACGCAGATTCAACAAATTGCAGAATACTTCGGCGCCCCAAGTCGAGATGGTTACTAAATCTCTGAATGCGGGAGTGGTGTTTGGATATGGTCTGATGCTCGATGTTACCACCCGCAGCATTGCTGACCTGCGACACGAGTTGGAGTTCATAACCGGCACCCCGGAGATCACTATTCCATCATTTATCACGCTCTCTATTCCGCTGCTGGGGACGCCTTATTTTTTCGAGTCGGTGGAGAAGGGCACGATACTCCCCGATACCAAGCTTCGCGACATGGACGGGACCACCATCCTGCAAAAGCCATTGGATGACATCCCTGAGGTGGTGAAGTTTGTTAACGACCTGCAGAGCCTCAGAGGATTTCACGGCCGCATGGTGAAGCACGCCGTTGGATTTGCCAAACTTTACCGCTCCAAGCTGACCAAGGCTCAGATGGTGCTCGCGCTGGGCAACAACTTGCTGATCTGCGCACAACCTTTGACTACTTCGTTCACAGGACTAGGTTGGATCCCAGCTCGCCCCAGGCCACGTACTTTCATCAGCAGCACCGAACCACTCGATCACATGTACACGCCGGCATTTCGGGTTGAATCCCGCTATGCGAGTTACTTTAAGCCGACCATGGTCACGGACAAAAATGGACTGCTGCATCAAGATTTAATTGAATCAGGCGTGTTGCAAATGAATGCCCGGCGGCAAGCTGCTGTCGGGGCCTAAGAGCGATGGCCCGATATCGAATCATGACGTTCGATGGTGGCGGCGTCCGTGGATCGTTGATGGCCACGCTAGTCAAACGCCTGGTAGACCAGTTTCCGAATTTGCTGGAGCAGGTGGACCTTTTTGCCGGCACGTCGACGGGCTCAATTGTTGCTCTCACCCTGGCCTCCGGACGTACTGCCGATACGCTTGTTGATTTCTACTCTATCGAGAACCTCAGAACTGTGTTTTCGCCCTCCCGTTTCCATCTCTTTCGACCAAAGTATAGTAATGCCAATTTTAGAAATCTTCTGGAGAGTCATTTTCCCGGCAGTCCCCGTCTCGGCGATATTAAGAAATACAAACTCCTGGCGCCCTCCTTCAAACTTGACGTCAGCAGGAAGCATGACTGGTGCCCGGTTTTTTCTCACAACTTCCTGGGCTCACATCATCTGGAGGAGCTTATCGTTGATGTTGCGCTTCGGAGCGCGGCAGCCCCGACAATCTTTCCGTCTCACCAGGGTCATATTGACGGCGGCATGATGGCAAACAACCCAAGCACCGCGGCAATCGCCTTAGCCCTGGGCCACCACCAGCCGCGTCCGGATCTTGAGGATGTTTGCCTCTTATCGCTCGGAACCGGATTTAGTCCGACCATAATCAGCCTCAATACCAAAGGTTGGGGTATTATCCAGTGGATGCTAAACCCGTTCCGATTACCGGCGGAGCCCCTCCTCAACATTCTCTTTGACGGAGTTGTCGAGGCAGATGCCATAATGAGTCGACATTTGCTCCGACCGCACTACTGGCGACTTAATCCACCGCTGCTCCGGCAGACAGCACTTGACGATTGGAAGGCCGTTCCCGAATTGATTAAGACAGCGAACGACTATGACCTACAGCCCACATTTGATTGGATTGCAAGCAATTGGAATTAGGCCTTAGGCGAGGGTTTCTCTCGCTCACGCTGGACCAGCACGCGTCTCAATATCTTTCCTGCCGGGCTTTTCGGAATCTCGCTCACAAACTCCACCAGCCTGATTCGTTTGTGCGGCGCGACCCGCTCCGAAACGAACTCCATAATTTCGTCCACGGTGGCTGCGCCTCTAAGCACCACGAAGGCTTTGGGTACTTCGCCGGCCTCTTCATCCGGACTGGGAATCACAGCGGCATCAGCGATTGCCGGATGAGATAGCAAAACTGCCTCGAGTTCAGCCGGCGCCACCTGGCGCCCCTTATACTTGATTAGTTCCTTCAACCGATCGACTACGAACAATCGCCCGTCTTCCTCCGCGTAACCAATGTCGCCCGTACGCAACCATCCGTCCTCGCGAATCATTTCCGCTGTTGCCTGGTTGTTGCCGAGATAGCCTTTCATAACCTGCGGCCCGCGAACCCAGATCTCGCCTGCCTGATTGGGATCGAGCTCGGCGCCACTAACGTAGTCAACGATCTTGCATTCAGTATTAGGCAGGCAGTATCCGACCGAGCCCTGTTTATCAGGTATTGAAGCCAGGCTGGAATGGGAGAGTGGACTTACCTCCGTCAGACCGTAACCAAACCGAATTGGACACCCCAAACGCGCTGAACACGTCTTGGCAACCTCAGCAGCGATCGGAGCCGCACCGCAATGAAGCAGCCGCAGGCTGGAGAGATCGTATTGATCCACTTCCGGAACGCGAGACAGTTCCAACACAAGGGGCGGGACGAGGGGCGCTACCGTGACTCCATAGCGCTCGAGTGTTTGCAGGAATTGCCCCAGGTCATAGCGCGGGAGGGTCACTATGGTAGCTCCCTGGCTGAGTCCCAGATTTACAACCACGTGCAAACCGTAAAGGTGGGACATCGGCACCAGACAGATCATGATGTCATTTTCAGTGAGCGCCTCGCTGGCGTGAAGCTGGCACAACATGGAAACCAGGTTGTAATGTGTCAGCATCACCCCTTTGGGAAAGCCGGTAGTGCCGCTTGAGTAGGGTAAGGCTACGAGATCGCTGCGAGTGTTGATTTTGATTTCGTGGTGTGGGCCATCATGTTCCAGCAGCGACGTGAAAGGGACTGCGTCTTCAGCGTCGCCAATGACAAAGATCTGCCGGATCTTGCTGCCTGGCCTCGCCTGATTCGCTTTATCCAGTAACTGCGGAATTGTCAGCAGATAGTTAGCACTCGAGTCTCTTAGTTGGGTTTTTACTTCCGTAGCGGTAAACAACGGCGGCACCATGGTAGTGGCGCCACCCAGCATTGCGGCGGCGTGAAAAGCCAACGCATATTCAGGAGAATTGGGACTGTAGATGGCTAGTACATCGCCTCTCCCAAAGCCGTGGCTCGCTAAACCGGCCGCCAGCTTACGTATAGTGGGGGCCAACTCCCTGAAGGTGATGGTACGGCCGCTTGACCCATCGATGAGCGCAGGTTTGTCACCAAACTCGGGAGCGCGCCGCAGAACATATTCTGCAAGTGAGGTCTCCGGAATCGTTACAGCTTTGTGAGGACTGCTGAAGATCATATCGGTTCATCTCCAAAAGAGTCGCGTTGTCCCACAGGGACGAAGTCAATAGTCGGGGGCAACGCCCCCGGAAAACTGTAAAGCTTACCAACCCTGAAGGGGTTGCACCGTGCCAGTCAAAGATTCAACCCGTGTGATGTAGTTCGTCGTGACTGCGACCCTTTCAGGGTCGAGACTGAATCTTCGCTTACCGGGGCGCTGCCCCCGGCTATAAACTTCATGCCTTTCAGGCATGTTCACACTCGTTTAAATGTTTTTCCGACAGATACCGGGTGTGAATGAGAAGTCGCTAAGCGAAGCCTTTGATACAGGCAACTAGCTCTCAACGGTCACCGCTCCGGCATCGGCAAATGGTTCATCTCGTTCTTTGACGGCTTGCTTGAAACCAACCTCGACCGCCCGGTTTTGAAATGCGTAGCCTTCCTGAGTGTGGCGAGCGACGCCGTCGAACATCGTAGCCAGGACCTGCGCCGTGTTCAGACCCTGGGCCAGCATAGTTTGATTGATCATGAGCTTCATCATTACCAATTGACTGATGGGAAGACGCGCTACGCGCTCGAGTAGTCGTTCGAATCGTTCGTCAAGCTTCTCGGCCGTCGGTGCTTCAGTTGCCAGGCCCCATTCCAGCGCCTGCTTTCCGGAGAGGCAATCTCCAGTGAAGAGAAGCCGTTTCGCTTTTTCCACCCCGACGCGGTAGGCCCAGAGCGCGGTTGTAGGCACGCCCCACACGCGCGCAGGAGGATACCCAATCGAGGCTCGGTCCTCAATGATCAGGAGATCGCAGCAGAGTGCCATGTCTGTGCCGCCGGCTACGCAAAAGCCATGGACTTTACAGATGACTGGTTTATCGCTGTGGAAGAGACTCATGAATCCACGGACATTGCGACTCATCATGGCGTAATCAAGCACGGGGTCCCAGGTGGCGTGAGGATCATGGTTAGCGATCTGGACCTTGGGATCCATTGGCGAACCTGTAGGCCAACTGGATAACCCCTGCTCTAGACCGAGCCTTTGCTCGGCTGTAACGACCAGGTCATAGCCCCCGCAAAAGCCTTTGCCGTTTCCCGCGAGACCGATCACATGGACGCCTGGATCCAGGTTGGCGCGCTCCACACACGCCGCTAGTTCGGCCGGCATCTCCAACGTGATGCCATTGCCGCGCTCAGGACGGTTGAGAGTAATGCGAGCGATGGGGCCAGTGACTTCGTAGGTGAGTGTATTGAGTGTATCCATATTTCAGATCCCAGATGTCAGATCTAAAATTTCAAATCTGAGATCCGAGATTGGTAATCCTCCTAACCAACTGGTCAATCAAAACCGGGTGCCAGCATTCGGGTCATCGCAACGGGGTTCTTGATTTCCTGTTTGCGCATCCAGGCATCGGCTTCGGCAATGAGTTGCCTGCCACGTTCGCTCCCGATTATTTCACCTAACCGGCGACGCGTAGCTGCCGCATAGAGATCGATATCCGCCAAATCAAAGTTCTCGACAGCTTCTGATAGGAGATAAACTGCTTTAGATGATTCTCCTTGCTGGTGCGCTATTCCCGCCCGCACTAGACTGGCAAAAGGCAGCCCCCAGGCGATCTTCTCTTGAGCAATGCGGTGGGCCATGCTCCCAGCCAACTTAAGACGATGTTTCTTGTCATTACTGCCGGGCGCCGTGGCCAGGGCGGCACGGGCCCGCAGGTGCATGGCTTCAATTCTCAAGACTTGAATCCGAGGCAACATAGACTGCTCCAGAGCTTTCCATTGACCTTGAATATGTTTCCAGGCAACTTCGACGTCGCCTGTATAGAGTTCTATCTGGGCCAGCGCGTGCATGGATGTGTAGTGTTGAAGATGGAAGCCTTCGTGAGGCCAGGCTTTCAGGGCTTCGATCACTTCGGCGCGCCCCCCGTTGGGGTCATCGGCCGCCAGCCAGATGAGATTTAAACGCGTGCGCATGTCCATTGCGGCGAGGAGATTTCCCTGCTCCAGAGCGGCGGCCAGCAGAGCAGGCACACGCCTCGAGACTTCGGCTATACGCCCCAAGTTAATCAGCGCATTGAGCATGAAACGATTTGCGATTGTTAGTTCCCAGGTAACCCCGGTGCACTGATCTCGCAGAACTTCGGCAGCCTGCTCGCAAAGTTCCGCGGCCTTCTTCCAGTGGCCCACCATGTAGGCGCCTACAGCGCTGGCCCAGATCGCCAGACCAATGGCATGCGGATGCCCAACGCGATGAGCCAACTCCTCAGCGCGCTGCGCAATCTTCAAGGCTCGTTTCCTGGTTGGTCCGCCGCGTGATGCAGTCTGAGCCGCCTCCATGGCCATGGCTCGCGCTACCCGGAATGGGTCACCGGCGCGCAATGCAAGCAGCAGGTGGCGGCACTGAAAATCCGCGCCGCGGATGAGATCAACCACCCCCAGCCCCGCCGAAACTGCCCAACAGAGATCTATCCGGAACAGATCCCCCTGGGAAATCTCGCCCGCATCGCGTTCCGTGAAGTTGAGTCCGCGCAGACGGATCTGAATCCGCTTCAGTATCAACGAAAGCAGAGCTCTCTTTGGACCAGCGGGCAAGGTGAACCCGACAGCCGCCAGCACCGATCGCATGATCTCGAGACCCTCTTTGATGTGACCTCCCATCAGTAACTGTTCGGCGGCCCGGCGCTGGTAATCCAGGCTCCGCGCTGCCGACGTGTCACGGGCTAAGTCAAGGTAGGCCTGCGCGGCTTCGGCCGGCCGGCCGGCATATGCCAGAGCTTCAGCGAGACCATGTTTGAGTTCGATGAGTTCAGCACCTCTTGAAGGAGCCAGTTCCAGGGCCCGGCGGAAAAAGGCCGCGGCGCGATCAAACGCCAGAGCATCAGCCGCTTTCTTTGCCGCCACGCCCGCGTGTGTGGCGGCGCGCACTCGCTCCCCCGCGCCCATGTAATGCTCGAAGAGTGCCTCGGGGTCGTCAATGCCGCGCGCTTCCAGGGCGTGGGCCAGACGCCTGTGAATCTGGACCACGGTTGTATGGTCAAGTTGTGATGCCAGTGTTTCTCGAATGCGATCGTGATAAAGCTCGACCGTGTGATTGGAACCACCGCTACGAAGGAACTGCGCGGCGCGCAAGGAACTTATTAGTGGCAGCTCATCGCCTGACAATCCTGCCGCCTGGTAGGCGACTTCCGGATTAATTGGCCGCCCGGCAACAGCCAGCGCCTCAACAAACTGACGCGTTCCTTTTGGAAGATTACGCAGCCGCGATTTGAGCATTACCCCGAGACTGATGCCGGTGGTCGCTGTCCGGTCGCTCGTTGACGCGTAGCGAGCCAGTTGCTCCAGTAAGAAAGCATTTCCCCGCGCTTCGCGAATAATCGAATTCACCACGGGTTCCATGGCGGGCGCGCTGGAACCGAGCAAACGGTGAGCAAGATCGCGCGCCTCCTCTTTATTCAGAGTTGCTACGCGTAGCTCCCGCCGGCTCTCAGTGCCCGTGCTATTAAGGAGTGTTCTGAGAAAAGGCTTGGCTTCGATATCCTCACTGCGAAAGCTGGCCACCAGTAGAAGTGGCGGCGGATCTGGAGGCCGAAGGAGCTCACCCAGCAGCGTGGTGCTGTCGGCATCAGACCATTGCAGATCATCGATGTAGAGCACAAGGGGTTGGCGGTCGGAAATACGGCCCAGCAGTTCGCGCAACGCGGCGAAGGCGCGACGTCTCAGAGTGAAGGGATCAGGGATCTCCTGTTCGCGCTGTGGAGCGTTAAAGACGGAATCAACCTGCAGCATTACCGGAAACAATCGCGCGAGCGCGAGCACGTCGCGGGGCATCGAGGCTTCCGCCTTCAGCTCGGGAAGCGCCATGAGATACTTGGTCAAGCTGTCGATCACGCCATCGAGTGCTTTGTAGGGCACCGATTCTCGTTCATAGCAACGGCCCTCGAGTATGACCACATCGCTCTCGTGAGTTCGCAAATCGTCTAAAAAATTCCTCGCCAAAGCAGTTTTACCGACACCTGAATCGCCATGAACGTAGACCGTGACCGTTTGGCCTTGTCGCGTGGCGCTAAAAGCGTCAAGGAGTTCCCGCTTGTGCCGTTCGCGGCCGATGAAGGGTACACCGTGCGGCGATGACGGCGCTGGCGTTGGCATCAAAGGTCGATTCAGAGGTCCGCTTGTACCGTCGCCCAGGATTCTCAAAACGTCTCGACCGGTGGGCCGATCTTCAGGCTTGCGACGAAGCAGGCTGACGCAGAGTTCATTCAGTTCTTCCGGGACGCCTGGAACGAGTTTTGCGGGCGCTGGAGGATCTAAGCTCTGCTTGTTCATCATTACTTCAAAGAACCTGCCCGAAAAAGGAAGCCGGCCGGTGAGAGCCTGATAGAGCATCACGCCTACGCTATACCAATCGCTGGCAGTTGAAATTGGCAGTTGCCCTCCCTGTTCCGGAGACATATAGTCTGGAGTCCCGGCCAGACTGATACTGTCGTGTAATCCCTGGCCCTGCACTTCGGCGACGAGGCCGAAATCAAGAATCACCACCCGGCCTTCTTTCGACACCAGGACGTTGGAAGGCTTAATGTCGCGATGCAGCTTCCCGGTTTCGTGCAGGCCATGAAGACCCTCGGCGAGCTGCCGCAGGGCGAGGCGTAAACGATCGAGATCGAGGCTGGATCGCGACAATCTTGTGTTGATTGAAATATCCGGAAGCGTATCCTCGACGAAGGTTGTCCTTATCGAGTCCAGTTGCTGGGTTTCTGCCTCGCTATCCGCAGTCTCCACGGCTTCGCCCGAGGCAGCTCTGAGCAGCGTCGGCGTGAGAGAAGGTTGACTACGCTGCGCTTTGTACCCGGGACGGACGTACTCGAGAAAATTGCCTCCGTCTACCAGTTCCATTGTGAAGAACCAATATTCACCGTCGGACATAAGCTCATAAAGCGCGACCAGATTCGGATGTGAGACATCCGCTAATGACCGAAACTCATGTTTGAAACGAGTGATGTGTGAGGCTTCGGTGCGCGTGAGAGCTTTCAGGGCAACGACTTTGTCCGTTTGCCGGTCATGCGCTTCATAGACCACACCCATTCCTCCGGAGCCCAACCGCCTGCGGATCCTGAATCTTTCCGTGCCGAGAAAATTGTTGGTGATGTCGCCCATCTGTAGCTAAAGGAACAAGAGCTTACGGAATGACTTTGGAATTGTAAGATGGGAGTGGGCAAAGCACCAGTGAATGGTATAAAAGTTCAACCGTGGCCTAATTCAGATGCTTGAGTGATTCGGGTGAAAGGCGGGGACTAACATGGACTGGCGGGTCTTTCTGACGACGTTTGGTGTGATTTTTCTGGCAGAGATGGGAGACAAAACCCAGCTTGCGGCGATGACTATGGCTGCGCAGTCGAAGCGACCCTGGGCAGTTTTCATCGGAGCGGCCCTGGCATTGACTGCTGTTTCGGCGATTGGAGTGGTTGTTGGAAGTGTGGTTGGCAATTACATTCAGCTGATCTGGATCAAGCGAGCCGCGGCAGTAGCTTTTATAGTTATCGGCGTACTGATACTGATGGATAAGTTCTAGCCAGTCAGTTGCTTTTCAAGATCTGAGATTGAGCTCTCTAATTCTCATAGACGCAAGATCATTTTGGCGATCGTGAAATAAATGTTCAGGCCCGTAGCGTCAACCAGAGTCGTGATCAGTGGCGCGGAGAGCACAGCCGGATCCACCCGGAAGCGTTCGGCCAGGATGGGGATCAGCGAACCGACAGTTGTGGACCAGATGCAGATCGCAAACATGGTCACCGACACCGTGAGCGCAAGCTCGATCGGCGCTTGCCACAGCAGCGCCTGGCCAAAAGCGATGGGGGCTACCAATAATCCAAGCACCATTCCGGTCGTCGCTTCTCGCAAAACCACGCGCCAGGCGTGCTTAACTCCGACCTCGCCGAGCGCGAGACTGCGAATAACCGTCATCACCGTCTGCGCTCCGGCGTTTCCACCCGTTCCAATTAGCAGCGGGATAAAAAAAGAGAGTGCCACGACTGCCGCCAGTTCAGCTTCAAAGCGATGCAGCACAGCGCTCGTTAGAGTTCCCGCCACAAAAAGCAGCAACAGCCAGCCAACACGTTTGCGCACCACGCGGAAGATGGGATTGTCGAAATAAGGCCTGTCCAGCGCGCCCGGCTCGACACCAGCCATCCGCAGGATGTCTTCGGTCTGTTCCTCAATCAGCACGTCTATCACGTCGTCCACGGTTACGAAACCGACCACGCTTCCATCCTGCTCCAACACGGGCACTGCGAGCAGGTTGTACTTTCCGATCTTCTGCGCTACCGCTTCCTGATCATCGAGGGCGTTTACTGTTACCGGCTTGCGCCGCATCACTTTGGTAATAGGCGCATCGAGTTCGGCCATCACCAGATCCCGCAGCGAAACGGCGCCCAGCAGATGCTCGGTCTCCGGCTCGATTACATAACAGGCGTAAATAGACTCCTTCTCGCGCGCCACCGATCGGATATGTTTGAGCGCCTCCCCGACCGTCATCTTTAGATCGAGATGTACAAACTCTGTAGTCATGATGCCGCCGGCCGTGCTGACGGGATACCGCAACAAGTCTTCCAGCTCGGTGAGCATCTCGGGAGCGAGCTTAGGTACGATCCGGTGGCGCTGATGCTGACTCATCTTTTGGATGATGTCAGTGCGCTCGTCAGCCGAGAGGCCAGCGAGAATTTCCGCTCCGCGCGTCGGTTCCAACTCTTCAAGGATTGCGGCGCGGCGACGCATTGTGGGCTGGTCGAACACTTCAATGGTCCGCTGCACCGGCAGCATGGCGACAACTGCCGCAGCTTCGGGCACCGTCAGTTGGTTGAACAGTTCGGCGAGGTCGGCAGGCGCCAGGTCAGAGACCATGCTGCTGATGCCAACAAAGCTTTCGTCCAGGCGTAGGTGGATGCGTTCCAGTAGTTTCTTCAGGTCTCGTGCTGGCAAATGGATTCACCTCCAAAGGAAAGGGCTGTCTTAGCAATCATGGCCCCAGTTCGATAGCACATTGTAAGACAAGCGGGAGAATTGCCCACCAAGTGGATACTGGACTGGAGCAGGAGGCAGGAGCAGTCGGCAGATAGGCCAGCCAGCGGAGTCGATCTCCTGCACCTGCCGTCTGCCTCCTGCCGACTTCTGTGATGCGGTGGTCCGCGTTCAATCCAAAGCCCGCTACCGATGCTATTATCAGCCCCATAGCAGTTGACTCTAATCCGAACGAAATCTTCGGAAGGTGGTTTATGCCGCAAACGCCACATATCGAACGCCACTTCACGGCTAGTGAAGTTGTCCGCGACGTTGTAATTGGCATGTCAGATGGTTTGACGGTTCCATTTGCACTCGCCGCCGGACTTACGGGAGCGGTGGCCACAACCAGCATCATCGTTACTGCAGGCCTGGCTGAGATTGCCGCGGGATCGATCGCCATGGGACTCGGTGGTTACATGGCCGGAAAGAGCGACGCGGAACACTACGCAAAAGAACGCGAACGCGAGAAGCGCGAAGTTGCGGAAATTCCACACGAGGAAATGAGGGAAGTCGCCGAAGTATTTCAATCTTACGGACTGACAGAGGAAGAGACGTGGCCCATCGTGCAGGCGTTGCGCCGGCAGCCACAGAAGTGGATCGATTTTATGATGCGCTTCGAGTTGGGGCTCGAGAAGCCTGATCCCAAGCGGGCGATGATGAGCGCGTTCACAATCGGGGGCGCTTACGCGGTGGGAGGCCTCGTCCCGCTGGCACCCTACATGGCAACGAATAGCGCATCAGCGGCACTGCTTGTTTCAATCGTCATAACGATCGTGGCTCTTTTTGTTTTCGGTTTTATCAAGGGGCGCTTTACCGGAATGAGGCCACTGCGCAGTGCCTTGCAAATGGCCTTCATCGGCAGCGCCGCCGCCGGTGCTGCGTTCTTGATAGCAAGATTGATATCGGAATAACATTCCTTAGCCTACTTCGTATACACTTTCCCGCATCGTAGCTTACTAGACTAGGAGACCCACTTAATGCACTCGCTTTCTCGGAATAACGTCCAAAGCCGCGGATTTTTGTCTGCGGTGCTTGTTGTTGCACTGCTTTCGTCGCCGGCGCTCGCATGGCAATCAACCGTCACCGCTCCCGCGATCCAGGCTATCAAAGCAACCCCAGCCGCCAAAGCTGCTCCGGCGGTTACCGGAGCCGAGCGCAAAGCCGCTGAACGCGTGAAACTCGAAACCATCCGCGACGTCACCACCACTCTCAGCTCGAACGAGTTCGAAGGTCGAGGAACTGCACAGCCCGGCGCGGACAAGGCCGCGCGGTATCTGGCCGACCGTTTCGCTAAACTGGGGCTCAAACCAGCGGGTGAGAATGGAACTTACCTGCAACCGATCAAGTTCAGGTCTGCCCACGTGTTGCCGGAATCATCCTTCATGGTAGGAGACGCGGCACTCAAGCAGGGGGAAGACTACATCGTCTTGCCGCCTTACACCTCGGAGCAGGTGGATCAAGCAGGCGGCGTTGTGTTCGTTGGTTATGGCGTTGTTTCTCCGGAGTTGAAACGTGATGACCTGGCTGGTCTTGAGCTAAAAGACAAGGTGGCAATCATTCTCAATGGCCAGCCTGCAGGTGTGGACGTACCCGCGTGGCGGCGCGCCACCAACCCGCAGACCCGGGCAATGAACATATTCGGTCGCGGGGCGGTGGCTATCATCGTGGCAAATGTGGGTACGCCGGCACAGCCCTTCACAACCCTCGCTAACTATCTCTCACGCCGTCGCGTCACTCTGGCGTCAGCGCCAACGCCGCCTTTCAAGATTCCGCCGGTGCTGCTCACCAGCGACGTCGCAATGGAAAAGATCTTTGCCGGGTCTGGAATGACTTACGCGCAAACTCAAGAGAAGGCTACGAGTGGCGAGATGGTTTCTCGCGATCTTGGGAAAACTGCCACCCTGGCTTTACGCCTAAAGTTCGCGGAGGCGACCAGCGACAACGTGGCAGGAGTTCTGGAGGGCTCGGATGCCAAACTGAAACAAGAAGCGGTGGTCTATTCCGCGCACTATGACGCTTACGGAATCGAAGGTGGTCGAATCTATCCTGGGGCGGCTGACAACGCACTCGGCACTGCGACAATTACCGCCATTGCCGAGGCCTTCACCAAAGCCTTTCCCAAGCCATCGTCCCGTCCACGTCGCTCGATTATTTTTCTCGCGGTAACAGGTGAAGAGTATGGCTTGCTAGGCGCCGAACATTGGGTCGGGCACCCCACC
>JACCUI010000127.1 GCA_013811945.1 Pyrinomonadaceae bacterium
AAGAACACCAGCTCCGCGATCTCCTTCGTTTGTCCGACTCTACCGAGCGGATGAGTTTGTTTTGAGCGCTCCAGAAAGAAATCGTACTGCTCATCGGTCATGCCGCCACGTTGGTGTATCTCAGTAACTACGACCCCCGGGTTAACCGCATTCACCCGCACGCCTTTCCCAGCCAACTCAAGGGCCGCGCAGCGTGTTAGTTGGTCAACCCCAGCTTTTGAGACGCAATAAGCGAGAACGCCCGGAAAAGCACGCAGTCCTGTTACGCTCAAAACGTTGACGACGTTGCCATGTCGCTCAATCAGACTTGGCACGGCTTTTTGCGTGAGGTAAAAAACCGCCCGCAGATTTATGCTGAGCATCGCATCCCACGCTTCCAGGGATGTATCCTCGATGGTTCCCGTCGCGATATGGCCAGCTGCGTTAACCAACACATCAATTCCGCCGGCATGTTCTATGGTCTGCCCAACCACGCGTTCCGCCTCCTGCACCCGCGACAAATCGGCTTGCAACAGGAGAATCTTGCCGCTCGCCTCCCCAACCTCTCTAGATAGATTGGCCAGGGCCTCTTCATTGCGTCCGACCGCCGCTATCCGGGCGCCAGCGCGAGCGAATCTTAATGCGCATGCCCGGCCGATTCCCGATGTCGCACCGGTTACGAGTACGACCCTTTCTGTGAACTCTCCGTCCATCTCGTTAGGCCCCTTTTTCTAGTCTGGAGTCTGGGATTTGTGTACCCGTCACATATTGACAGGTAAAGCCCAAAAAGTTGACTATGTGCCAGACATGCTTGTGTGGAGGGGACACAGCGTAAAACCACTGAACCGTGTGTCAGCTTCAGTTGCAATGACAGCGGCTAAGATACTGACCATCCCTTCAGAGGAATCGTTTGGCCAATAACCCAGCTGATCAATTCTTTCCGAGAACGGCGCGTTCCAGCATGCGTAGCTCAGGAGATACGGCCCGGCGACGCCCTTCTCGGAGCCGCATGCCTTCGAGCACAGGATACATGATTGCGGCAGGCGCAGCCGCGATCGCACTGTTCTTTGCGTTGTGGTGGATGTTAGTTGTCGGGGGCGATGAAGCACCCTGGGTTCCCGCTGGTCTTGCGGCTAGCGTGGTGCTACTCGTGGCGCTATCGGCGCGCGAAGTGGTAATGCGGCGCGCCTGGACTCGGTATCTCCTGGAGAACAGTGTTCCGGAGGGGGGAACCCGGGTAAGTAGTGATAAGCGAAACTCCTCGAAGAAAACTTATTCCACCTCACTGCACGTGGCGGCGCTGGCGACAATTCAAAAACAATCAGCAGCAGCTGAGACAGCCTCCGCTCCGGATTCTCATCTGGACGTCTTTCATCTTTGTCAGAATTATCTTGAGAGCACCGAAGAGGCTTTCCGCGCAACCAATCTCCCCCCTCAAAAGCGAAATGCCCTGCGCGCGGGACAGGAGCGGGTTCGGACACTGGGGAAGCATCACCTGCTCACTTGGGCCAGAGACTCATCGCGAACCCTTACCCACGAGGCCCAGAAGCGCGTTCGAGTGTCAGATAAGATCGAAACGGCTAATCGCGCTGTTGAGTGTTTGGACTCCGCCCTAAAGATTTTTCCGGAAGAGCACGAACTAAACGAATCGAAGCTAGCGATTAGGGAATTCATCGCTTCAGTTAGGGTCGCCCATTGGGTTGAGCTCGCTGAGCGGGCCGCGTTCAAGGGCCACTACCGGCGGGCCATTGATCGTTATAAGGATGCGCTATTTTATCTGGAGCGCGAATCCCTCAAAGAGGACGTGAGAATAGCCGGGGAGGAGAGAATCGGCCGAGAAATCGAAGCGCTCCGATTGCGTCTTAAGTCGCGGCACAAGCCCCGGAATGAGTGATCGACTGGTAAGAAAACGAAGAGAAGGCTCCGAACATTGATTTCACAAAGATGTCCCAAGTGTGGCAGCTCGCGTATCCGGCGAGGTTATAAGCCAACCCCACTACTTTTGCGCATGATTGGCATCTACAACCTTTTGTGCGATCATTGCAACTTACTTTTCACCGGCTTTGCGTTGCCGGGCACGGTGCGAAAGCACGGAAGGCGCTCGGTCCCGCGTAAGTTCAACAGTTCCGGCAAGGTAAACTGAACAGCACCCCCACTGAATATCGTTAATTCCCGCGTTCCGGGAACTTAATCAAATCTCGAGGCTTGTGTCTCTCTGGTTTCTAGGGTTCTTTTATGAAAGTAAAGCTTTTCTTGTTTGCCGCAGTGTTCGCTTGTCTTGCTCTTATGGTCGCAGTGCAGGCCCAGGATCAAGCCTCAGTTCCAACACAGTCTTCATCCTCGGTAGATAATCAAGGAATCAGGAATTATCTACTTGGACCGGGCGATATTTTGGACGTCAGAATTTTTGGACAACCGGACCTCAACTCTACCGCAGAGATAGATAGCGACGGGAACATTAGTTCTCTTCCATTTCTTGAAACGCCTATCCCTGCAAAGTGTCGCACCGAAAAAGAGGTGCAAAAGGATATTGCACTCGCCTACGGTAAATATCTCAAGAAGCCTCAGATCAGCGTTCGAATAACGCAACGAAATAGTCGACAGCCGGCGACTGTGTTTGGGGCTGTCCGACAACCTACGCGAATTCAGATGCAGCGTAAGGTGCGTCTAAATGAGTTGATGGCCGCTTCAGGTGGATTTACAGAGCGGGCGGCGGGAACGATTCAGATTCTTCACACGGAACCGGTAATGTGCCCGGCGCCCGGTGAGGAAGCGGAGGCTGCTCCTATTGATGGGACGAAGATTCCGCTGACGTTGGTAAGGATTTCCGAACTCCGCTCCGGCAAACTCGATGCTAATCCTGTAATTCGCCCGGGCGACTACATATTGGTAACGGAGGCGGAACCTGTATACGTCACCGGAAGTGTTATTTCGCCTCAGGGTCTTTTCATGCGTGAGCAACTTACTCTTGGTCGAGCTCTGGCTATGGTAGGGGGCGCAAGGAAAGAGGCTAAGACAACAGACATTAGGATCTACCGGCAAAAACCCGGATCTCCGGAGCAAGACACTATTCACGTCGACTACGCGGCGATCAAGAAGAAGCAGAAGCCGGATATTTTACTGGAAGCTTACGATATTATTGAAGTCCCAGAAGCAGGAATGTTTTCTTCAGGTCGCCTGGGGACCACATTAATGGGAGCTGTGTCTGGAGTTTTCAACAGTGCTGTTGCGGCCAGTGGCCAAGTGCTGCCTACGCGCGTTCTTTATTGATCCATCGCTAAAGCTAAAGTTTGAGACTGAGGGCACCAAACCCGGTGGTATATTCTGAAAGTGTCGTGCTACGAGGGCATATCTGAATGAGTCGAAAAACAAATAGGGGACGCATCAGAAGATTCATCACCTTCGCGTGGATATCTCTCCTCACTCTGCTAACGGTCTTTCTAATTTATCGAGAGCTGACAGCTGTTCTTTACATCCTCGCTACGCTTGGTGTGACTGCGCTTCTGATTGTCGTGGCGCTCGCGGATTTATCTAAGCGCGAGAAGTTTTCTACAGAATCACCTCAAGCAGACGATGCAGCAGCTATTGGGAGCGGTCTAAGTTCTTCTAACCGAACCAGTCGGCGCTGAGTTTCCCTCGGATTCCCATATACATAATCTCGCGCTAACCGTTATTAAACTTTTCCTTCGCACCCAAAGTATCCCGCGCTTATAAACTTCGCCAAGTTGTTGAAAGTTTAAGAAGACTGTTGCATAATCCGCCTGCGTTCACCTCCCCGGTGGACGAAGTGGTCGCGTGGGGTGAGGACACGTGGCCTTAGGGTGGGGGCTGTGGGAGGCCCCCGCCCGCTTTTTGCTAAAGATTAAACCGGGGTGAACTTGGGCTGGTCCATTGAAACCGCTCTTGACGCGCTATCGACTCGGCGTAGAATTCGGTGCGACCGGAGTACCAGTACTCCTGACTTCCGCGGCGATCGCCACTTACTCTTTCAGCAGTCCGAAGCGTCGGCCCAACCAGGTGTGTGGGAGGGTAATTCTGGGCAGTGGCAAGCCGAGGAAAGAAAGAAAGCACCCCGGGACTTGGGGATTGCCGCAATGTAGTCGCTTTAGCCGAGGTGTTCGCCGTTTCGAGTTGCCAGAAAGCAGGAACGACAGTAAACCGGTCGTCCTTGGGACGGATAAAAAGGCACGGTTGTTTGTTGTCCACACTGCGCGCACTGAACAGACACTTCGATGCGCTGCCGAATTCCGGACGACTGAGACGCCGAGATTGCCGCGAGCCGTTCATTCTTTGCCTGTTTGCAAGGTTTGCAACGCTTAGGTTCGTTCTTCAAACCCTTGTCGTGAAAAAAGACCTGCTCTCCGCCGGTCCAAATAAAATTCTCTCCGCAATCAACGCATTTAATTGCGCGATCGGGATACTCGCTGTCAGCACTCGCTTGCGCTTGGCTGACGAATTCCATTTGTGACATGATCTTGCTCCCTGGATCGCTCACTTACAGTGCGCGTTGGTGGGATCGATTTAGTATCCGAATTACTCAAAAGGGAAAGCCGCAAGTCCGTGACGAATGGGCTGCCCTGGTGACTGTTGTTGTTGGCAAAGTATAACTATGGCGAAATTGTGTCAAGACCTGCTGCGCTAATCTGTGAGTAATCTTGATAGGCCAGTGGCCTCATGCAAGCATCCGTGCTGATAACGTGAGCAGTTGTAACGTTTCACTGCGAAGAGCCAACTCTCGCTACCACCCGCCCACCACCAGGTCAGATGTTTAGTCTCTAATAAAGGCCACCACGAAATGAAACTATTGGTACTGGGCTCGGGAGGCCGAGAACATGCGATTCTTTGGTCGCTTAATCAGACCTCAGACGTTGCGCTCGATCTTTATTGCGCTCCCGGGAACGCTGGGATTGCTGAGGTTGCTACATGTAAGCCCATTTCTCTAACTGACCACTCAGCCCTTATTCGGCTGGTAAAGACAGAGGGAATAGCCCTCACCATTGTGGGACCGGAGGTACCTCTGGCAGATGGCATAGTGGACGAGTTTGAGCGTAACCGGCTCGCGATTGTCGGACCCAGCCAGGCTGCCTCTCGTCTTGAATCGAGCAAAGCGTTCGCGAAGGATTTCATGGCTCGTCACAAGATACCGACGGCTGACTATAGCGTCGTTAGGTCGGCCGGGGAAGCCGAAGAGACTCTGCGGAGTGGAGCTTTTGGTCCCGCCGATTCGCGTACAGTCGTTAAGGCCGATGGGCTCGCAGCCGGCAAGGGCGTGATTGTAGCTAATTCACGTGCTGAGGCGGAAAAATCTGCACACATGCTCATGAGCGGCGAGGTGGTTGGTGCCGAGGCGGCTAGGCAGGTGGTGATCGAAGAGGCTCTCTGTGGCAGTGAAGCCTCCCTGCTGCTGTTCGCGGATGGACGCGACTATGCCCTCATGCCGCCCGCCCGCGACCACAAGCGCATCGGTGAGAATGATACGGGTCCGAACACTGGCGGGATGGGCGCTGTTACCGGAGCGTCTATTCTGGAAGCGGAGACACTCCAACGCATTGTTCGCGAGATTGTTGAGCCCACACTCGCGGGCGCTCGAGCGGAGGGGTTTCCCTTTCGCGGCGTGCTTTTTCTCGGATTGATGTTAACGGCTGATGGTCCGAAGCTTCTTGAGTACAACGTGCGCATGGGAGATCCTGAAACTCAGGCGATACTAGTAAGGTTGAAGACCAGCTTGGTAGATATTTTTGAAGCTATACGAACGAGAAGACTCCGAGAAGTCAAAGTCGAATGGACTAACCACTCCTCAGCCTGCGTGGTGCTGGCGAGCAAGGGCTATCCGGCTCAATACAAGATAGACGTCCCTATCGAAGGGCTGAATGACATCGCTTCCTTTGAAGGCGTTACAATCTTCCATGCGGGCACGAAGAGGTCGAAAGCAGGCGAGTTGGTAACCGCGGGCGGACGCGTTCTGGGAGTGACTGCCAGGGGCGAGTCGTTGGAAAAGGCACTCGGCCATTGCTACAAGGCCGTGGCGCAAATCAAATGGGAAGGGATGCAGTACCGGCGCGACATCGGCAAATTCGGTGAAGCCCCGTCCGAAACAAGTATCTGAGCAGGCTCTCCAATGACATTGGCCTTATCGCTACTAGGAGGATGGACTCGTGTTCTCTATTATTTTCCTCGGCCTGTTCCAGAGAGAGCAGGGTAGCGCCCTTTTGTGGAGACTGTCCGTAAGTGCTGTTATACTCCGGATTCGTTTTGCTGCTTGTAATTTGAACCGCCCCGCGGTCAAGCATCGTACAGAAACATATGCGGCCGGACAGAATTTTGGTGGATGGGAAGCACGAAGGGCGCGAACGCAGAGATCGGATACCTTCTTGCTGGAGGATGACTGACAAATGGGACTTTGGAGCAGAGTAAAACGCTCAATGCGCGCCTTGTTCGGTGGCTTAGTCGAGGCGACTGAAAACCCCGAAC
>JACCUI010000003.1 GCA_013811945.1 Pyrinomonadaceae bacterium
CTCCCGAGGACGTTCGGATCACCATGGAGAAGCAGATGACCGCCGAACGCAATCGCCGGGCGTTGGTGTTGCAGGCAGAAGGCGACAGGCAGGCAAACATAACGCGCGCGGAGGGCGAAAAGCAGGCAGCAGTAACTCGGGCAGAGGGCGACAAGCAGTCGGCCATTCTGCAAGCAGAGGGTGCGGCGCAGGCGCGATTGCGCGCGGCCGAAGCCGAGTCAGAAGCGATCACGCGCATCTCGCAGGCCATCGGCACCGGTGATCCAGCGCAATACCTGATCACGACGCGTTACATAGAGAGTTTGAGAGACATGACCCGGAGCAATAACTCGAAGGTGATCTTCATGCCGATCGAAACCTCGGCGATGCTGTCGAGCGTCGGGGCAATCAAGGAAGTGTTTTCTCAAACCGGCGAAAAGAGTGGAGAGACTCCGCCCCCGCCTCCGAAGCCCCGGCAACTGCCGACCTGATAACCGAAGGGTGCAGGAGCAGGAGGCAGACGGCAGGAGCAGGAGGCAGGAGGCAGGTTTTCCATTTCTCATTTGGGATTCGCGAATTGTTGACTTCCTGTTCGTCTAAGTTCGTGTGATTTCGTGGATCGTTCTCATCTCTCGGCCAAGCAAACGATCCACGAATCAACACGAAATGAGATCAGAAAAATGACCAATGAAAACGTCAAATGATAAACAATGAAGAAATGAAAAATGCTTCCTCCTGCCGTCTGCCTCCTGCTCCTGCCTCCTATGCCTCCAGCGGGTGCCTTGAGATTACCGTATATCGGGATCCCGCGCCGCTCAGTTCACTTCTTATCACCAATAAGTCTGATACCGCGACGACGGCTGGTTCAAAACGCATCTCTTTATGCGCCGCTGCCAGGGTACGCGCGCCTTGCGGCTTCCGTAGACGCGCGATCGTCAGGTGAGGGTGAAACGGTCTCTCTTCCCTCGCAAAACCCTCCCTGGCACACGCCTTCTCCAGACGAGTGTGAAACTCGGCGAGCTTTCCTGATTCATCCTTGATGCCGATCCATAAGACGCGCGGGCTACCGTGTTTGGGAAACACTCCGGTTTCCTCGAGAGTAATTTGAAAGCGCGAGAAGTCTGCGACTGCGCGTGCGGCCGCATTTGAGAGGTTGTTTAGTCTCGATGTTTGGATTTCACCCAGAAATTTTAGAGTCAGGTGAATGTTTTCCTCGCGGCTCCAGCTCGCCTGAGCCCCGGGTACCGCTTCGCGCAACCGGTTGATTTGTCTCACCAGACTGGCGCGCACGCCAACCGAGAGATCGATGGCGCAAAAGGCGCGCCAACTCTCCTGCCTTGAAGCCCGAGCATTAGTCTCTAACGGGAGGTGTCCTAATTTCATTTTTCCTTTGTGCTACCCGAAGCAAGCCGCCTTTCTCGCTACTTGAGCAATTTCCACCGACCTAGGCGATCCACGAAATCAACCAACCGGCACGAAATGGGTTAGAGCCATTTCGTATGATTTCGTGGATCGTATCTAACGCTACCTCTAGTTGGGAGAAGCGCTGGGCCGCTCAGACTAAGAACCCTACCCTCTAACAACCCAACTTGCGATCCGCCGCTGCTGCGGACTAATCAATATTCGATCCAAAATTTTGTACGAGAACTGGAAATTCGGACCATAATCCTGTTCTGAAAAAACGCCGAACTTCCTAAGGCTCACAGTTTGAGGAGTTTAAGTTGTCGGCTGGCTCTGTTTTTCAACGGAATAAAATCTGCAAGGAACCGAGTGAACACGAAACGAGGTTTGGCTGGCTCTCCCCGACGCTAAGCAACAGCCACAAACCGGGTTAGTCAGCCCAAGGTCGAAACCAAGGTAGTTTAGCTTTATAACCTCGCATCTATGCTGGAACTTGAACTTGGAGTTCCTTGCAAAGTAGGCACATCTCGATTCGGTTCAGGTCGGTTGTTAGCACGCTCTAACCAGCCAAGATTCCAAACATCTTCCATCGGAGGAGCTCCATGAAAAGACAAAGCCTTCTAGAAAGCCGCATAGTTCTAAATGTCAGTGCGCTTCTTGCTCTCCTGGTTTCTGCGATAGTCGTCTTAGGTCAGTCCGGTACCTCGACCATCAACGGAACGGTTGCCGACCAACAGAACAACCTTGTGGCGGGAGCAACGGTTACCCTTAGCAATGCCGTGAAGAGCTTTACGCGCACACAAACTACCAGTGAAGCAGGTACGTTCACATTTAACCTCATTCCCCCGGGCTTATATCAGATCGAAGTGGAGGCGAAGGGGTTTAAGAAGGGGGTAGTCACGGACGTTAATGCCTTGGTAGCAAAACCGACGCAGGCAGACGTGCGCTTGGAAGTTGGTAACGTAGCCGAAATTGTAACGGTAGTGTCTGGAGCGGGAGAAGTACTACTTAACACGCAGGATGCCGCTCTGGGAAATAACTTTACGGCCCAACAGATTACTCAACTACCGTTGGAGTCTCGAAATGTGGTTGAGCTACTGAGCCTTCAGGCCGGAGTAACGCAGGAAGGATACGTGACTGGCTCGCGCGCGGATCAAGCTAACGTAACGCTTGACGGTGTCGATGTTAATGAACAGCAAACCGGGCTGGACACGGTGCAGGATATCGCGTTTGATGAAGTTCAGGCTTTCTCGAGCGTTCTGCGAGTAAGCGCCGAATCGGTACAGGAATTCCGCGTGACAACCACGAATCCCAACGCTGCGCAGGGGCGCTCTTCCGGCGGCCAAGTTGCTTTGGTAACCAAGAGTGGCACCAACGATCCACATGGATCGCTTTATTGGTCGCATCGTAATACGGTGACCTCTGCCAACGATTTCTTTAACAATCTCAACGGTACGGAGCGGCCCACTCTACTACGTAACGTTTATGGCGGCTCTTTCGGCGGTCCGATAAAAAAAGACAGACTCTTCTTCTTTTACTCTTTTGAAGGACGCCGCGACGCCAGCCAGACTCCGGTTACTCGGGATGTCCCGCTGGCGAGTCTTGGCCGCGGGGAAGTGCGCTATCCAATCGACACGAATGGCGACGGAGAAGCAGATAGCGTGAGAACGCTGGCCCCGTCCGAGATCGCTGCGCTCTTCCCGGCTACCGGGGGAGTAAACCCGTTAGCATTGGCTGTTCTGGCGGATGCTGCGAGGAAGTATCCGGCTAATGACTTCACAATAGGCGATCGGCTAAATACGGCTGGCTTCCGTTTCAACGCGCCAACTCCGTTGGAGTATAACGCTCACATCGCTCGTTTCGACTGGAATGCCACCAAGGACGGCCGGCACGTGCTTTTTCTTCGCGGCAACTATCAATATGATGTGGTCGGTGGAGTCCCGCAATTTCCTGACACGCCGGCTCCGAACTTCTGGAACCACCCTTACGGTTATGTTGCCGGCCACACCTGGGTCATCAACAACCGACTCATTAATAACTTTCGTTATGGTTTGACTCGGGAGGCTTTCACTAATCAGGGGGACTCAACGGAAAACTCGATTAATTTCCGTTTTGTGTACTCGCCGCGTCGGTTTCTGCGCACTTTAAGCCGCGTAACCCCGACACACAACATTACCGATGACTTGTCCTTTATCAGTGGTAACCACAATTACCAGTTTGGGACAAACATCCGAATAATCAGAAACCGGCGAAACACCTTTGCCAACTCGTTTGATTCCGCTGTGACTAACCCATCTTTCTACGACGAATCAGGAGCGGTTTTGGACGCACCCATCACGGATATTATAGGGTCGGTTTCCCCGGTCCAAAATGCTGTTGCTGCGGTTTTGGGACGATTTTCCCAGTACTCCGCGAACTTCAATTTTCTGCGCGAAGGAGATATTCAAGGCGTGGGCGAGGGAGTTGAGCGAGAATTCGCCACGGAGGAGTACGACTGGTACGTTCAGGACGTATGGAAACTTCGTCCGAATCTAACTTTGACTCTAGGGTTGCGCTACGGATTGAGTCGCCCTGTTTACGAGACCAGCGGCCTGCAAGTTAAACCAAGGCTGAGTTTGACAGAGTTCTTCGCCAGAAGAGTAGAGGGTGCCTCCACAGGCCGGCCCTACAACGACTTGATCACGTTCGATTTGGCAGGGCCCGCTAATGATCGGCCAGGGTTCTACGAATTGGATAAGAACAATTTCCAACCCCGCGTTTCAATAGCCTGGTCGCCAAGCTTCAAGAGCGGGCTCCTCCACAAGATCTTCGGGAACGAAGGCGCATCTGTCCTTCGCGGTGGATTCGCCATCACCAATGACTACTTCGGCCAACAGCTGGCAGTGCAATTCGATCTGAACAACCCGGCGGGTTTCGCTTCCGCGTTTAATATTTCCGCCAATACATTTAACGTCAGCGATAGTCTGGCGCCGCTCTTCACAGGCTTCGCTCAAGACGTTCGGAGTCTACCCCAAATTAGAGTCCCGGGTAGATTGACCTTCCCGTTTACACCACCAGCCGCAGGTGAGGCGATTGAAACCTCGCTGGATGATCGAAACGTCTCACCGATTAATTATAGCTGGAACGTTTCGTTCGGGCGTACCTTGCCCGCAGGGTTGTCTCTCGATGTCGCTTATATAGGGCGCTCGGCGCGGAACCTTCTCGCGAGCAGGGATGTGGCGCACTTCAACAACCTGAGGGATCCTACATCTGGAATGGATTGGTATACTGCCGCCGGATTGCTCGACGATCTTCGCGTCAGGAACGTACCCATTAGCAGCGTGCAGCCAATTCCCTACTTTGAAAATTTATTCCCCACATTTCGAAGGCTAGTGGGTGGCGTGCTGCTGACGCCTACCCAATCGGCATATCGTAGGGTTGCGCGGGAAGCAGCGGGCGGCCAAAACATACTGGATTGGACTTTTCTCCAGTCCAACTGCGGAAATTGTTTGGACAATAGAGGGATATTTCCTGATATGTTTGTCCATCCGCAATTCGCTACTTTGGATGCCCTGAGCACCGTTGCGAGTTCTGACTACCACGCCGCCACGTTCACGCTACGGGAGCGTTTCAAGGAACACTTGACGTTCGACTTGAACTATACATTTTCCAAGTCGATAGACAACGCGTCCGGCTTGCAACAAGACAGTCTCTTTGGCTATTCCTCTTTGATCCTTAACCCTCTCGATCCACAGCTCACCAGATCGGTATCGGATTTCGATGTAAGACACATCCTCAATGCGAATGCTGTCTGGCAAGTTCCGCTCGGCCGCGGTCGCCGCTTTTTGAGGGACACATCGTCAGTTGTGAATAGTATTTTGGGCGGCTGGCAGATTTCCGGGATTTTCCGCGCGAACACCGGACTGCCAGTGCGACCTCCTATCGATCAGGCCCAATGGGCAACCAATTGGAACACCCAGAGCTTCGGTGTGCGGGTCAGGCCGATCCAGTCTGCTCCTTCCTTTGATGGACCAAATGGGCCAAACTTGTTCTCCGATCCTGATGCGGCCTATCGAAGCTTTAGAAATGCCCGCGCCGGAGAGGTGGGTGACCGCAACTCCCTCAGACTCCCTGGTTATTGGACGTTGGACATGGGAGTATCCAAATCCTTTAACATGCCTTGGAGCGAAAACCACAAGCTCCAGTTCCGCGTTGAGGCATTCAATATTACCAACACCCAACACTTGGGTACGATACAACTTGGTCGAGTATTTGGACTCGATATCGATCCGGAACTGACTGACCCGCAACCAAACTTCGGAACTTTTACCGAAATCCAGGGAACACCGCGAGTGGTGCAGTTTGGATTTAGATATTCGTTCTAGGTTTTGCTCGTGCCACTTAGGAGGAATGCGGACTGGGGCAGTGGCTTCAGTCCGCTTCTATTTATTGGCTTGAACCCCTCAACATAACCAGGAGATCCCCGACTCAGAAAGACCTCCCTATCTTCGGAGCCGTAAACTCTCTATTCAAATGCGCTCATCAGCTAGAACCATGGTTTGGAAACGCCGGTTAGCTTTCTCGCTTCTGATCTCATTGCTCACACTCTCCCCGCTTCGAATTAGCGGGCAAGGCGGCGGAGAAAATACTCTATTCGGAGATTTCAAGATCGATGAAAGTCAAGTTACGGGCATTAAGCCTATCAGCTTCGACATCATTCTTTACACCACCAGTGGCAACGTAGTTCGCCGGCAGTCCGTTACTAATAATGGCCGGTACCGCTTCATGAATTTGCGCAACGGCGAATACTATTTGGTTGTTGAGATGGAGAATAGCGAAGTCGCTCGTATAAATGTCATGGTGACTTCTCCCGGAAAAACAGACATCCGTCAGGACATATTACTGGAGTGGCGGGCCGATTCTGCGGGTACGAAACGGGAGAAAGTCGGTAGCATCGTTGCGGCGGACGTCTATGAACGGGATCTCACGCACAAGAAGAATTTCGAAAAAGCTGCAGAGGCAATTGATAGGCAGAACTACGATCAGGCCGTTTTGTTGCTGCGACGGATCACAGGTGATGACCCTAAGGACTTTCAGGCTTGGACGGAACTGGGTACTGTGTATCTGCTGCAGCGAAACGCAGTTGAGGCCGAAAAGGCCTACTTGCGCGCCATTGAGGAACGGCCGGTTTTTGTTCTCGCTTTAGTCAACCTGGGGCGGCTCCGCATCATGAAGAAAAACTATGAAGGAGCTATCGAAACTTTAACCCGGGCTGTGAAGGTATCACCCGACTCTGCCAACGCGAATTACTTCTTAGGTGAGGCATACTTGCTCGTGAAAAAGGGATCAAAAGCGGTCGATTATTTCTACGGAGCCTTGAAGTTAGATCCGATCGGAATGGCTAGTGCTCATCTGCGCCTGGCTGCCCTGTACAATGGCGCCGGAATCAAAGATAAGGCGGCGGTCGAGTACCGGGAGTTTCTAAAGAAAAAGCCTGACTATCCAGACAGAAAAAAGCTCGAGCAGTATATTGCTGACAACAAGCCGCAGAAATAATAATCGCGAAGATGCCCCGAAAAAAAAAGAGAAGATTGCTTAGCAGTATCCTCTCCTTCTCTGTTCTACTTTCCTTGTGCATGCTCAATTGGCCTCAACAGGCCTTTGTTCCCTCGCCTGGTTCCGAAGTAGTGGCAATCAGGGGCGCGACACTAATCGATGGATCAGGACGACCGCCGGTGAAGAACTCACTGATTCTTGTCAGGGGCGACTCGATCATAGCTGTAGGGAGAGTGGGGCAGTTGAAGATTCCCGAGAGTGCCAGGCTAGTTGATGCGCGTGGTTTAGTGCTGGCGCCGGGGTTCATCGATACTCACAGCCATTCCGATCGCGGTCTCGACTCAGACCCTGGTGCTAAAACTCAGGTTTCGCAGGGCATCACCACGATCGCCGTTGGACAAGATGGCGGCTCGGAGTTTCCGGTGGGCGAGTTCCTCGAAAAACTTCCTCGCTCTCCCGCGGCGCTGAACGTGCTTACCTTTGTTGGCCACGCGACGGTGCGGTCAAAGGTCATGGGTGAAGATACTAGCCGCCCTGCTACGAAAACCGAGATCGATCAGATGAAATCACTCGTCGACCAGGCAATGAAGGAAGGGGCTTTTGGTTTGTCGAGTGGGCTTGAATATGAAACGGGTAAGCCTGCGACAACCGAGGAGGTGATCTCCCTGGCGCAAGTTGCCGGACGACACGGGGGAATTTATATCAGCCATATTCGAGATGAAGCGGACAAGACTCTTGAAGCGCTCGCCGAGGCAATTCACATCGGGCGCGCGGGTTACTTGCCCGTGCAGATCTCTCATATCAAGCTGGGCACTGTCGCCGTTTGGGGAAAAGCGAACGCGGCGATCGCGCTGATCAACAAAGCGCGCCAACGTGGGCAGGATGTGACCGCGGACTGCTATCCCTACGACGCGTGGAACTCCACAATCCGAGTTCTGATTCCCAGTGGCCGGCACGACGACCCCACTGAAGTGCGCCGCGGGCTCGACGATGTGGGGGGAGCCGGAAACATCACCATCGTCAGTTGCAAAGCCCATCCTGATTACGAGTTTCAGACTCTGGAAGCGATCACCCAAAAAGAAGGGATCTCTTCTGTGGAACTTTACATGAAGATCGTTCGCGATGGGGGGGCGGGTATAGTTTGCCGGTCGATGAAAGAATCAGACATCCGGATTTTCTATCAACAGCCCTGGGTCATGGTGAGCAGCGACGGAGGCATTGGGTCGCTTCATCCCCGAGGAGCGGGTACGTATCCCCGCGTGCTGGGTCGCTTCGTGCGAGAGTTTCATTGGTTAACGCTTCCGGAAGCAATTAGGAAGATGACTTCGCTGCCGGCCGCCCGGCTTAAACTGCAGCGTCGGGGACTGATTCGGACGGGCTTCAAGGCGGACATTGTTCTTTTCGATCCGCTGAGCGTGATTGACCGGGCTAGCTTCCAACAGCCACAACTTATCTCCGAAGGCGTTAAGAGCGTGTTCGTGAGTGGGGTCGAGGTCTGGCGGGATGGCACTACGACAGGAAATCGACCTGGGATAGCGATACGGAACTATTAATAATGCGATACGGACTAAAATGCGATACAGAACCAAGAATGCGATAGGGAACCATAAGTAGACGGCAAGGAATTGTCTCACCTCATTTTTCTAAACAATCAGCAATCGCCGACACTGGCCTTGAAGTCAGCCTTGGCTTGCTCCGGATCTCAAATCTGAGAGCTCAAATTCAGATCCCAAACAGGTTAGTACCACCCCACGATAGCGAAACTTTCCCCTAACGAACTCAATTGGAGCGAAACTAAAGGTCGGCTCTTGACGTTAAAGTTCCAGAACCAGGCGCCTTCAGGGTTTTTCAGAACACGGAGACTTCAATGAAACGAATAATTCTAGTTGTATTGCTTGTGGGCGTTGCCGGAATAGCGGGAATCGTGCGCTCGTACTCGAAGGCCGGTCACAGCACCAGTGAGCTGCCTCGAGCAATCAGTGGCGACTCCGACTCGCAAGGTGAGTCCCGAGAGGAGATTCGGAAGAATTACGAACTGGTTCCGGGCGCGAAGGTGGAAGTTTCCGGAATAAACGGCGCGGTTAAGATTGAGACTGCCGACATCAAAACCGCCGCCGTCTACATTGAGCGGATAGCCAAAAGTCCTGAGGCGCTGAGTCGCCGCAAGATCACAATTGAAGGCAGCCCCAACAGCCTTAAGATTCGCGGCGAAAAGGGCGATGCCGGCTTCTTCGCACGTGTATTTGGTTCGAGTCCTACTGAGCGGGTCACCTTAAGACTGCCTCGTCAAATCTCTCTGGTTGCCGAGGGAGTCAACGGCGCAGTTAATGTAGGAGAGATTGATGGACCGATCGAAATCCACGGAATCAATGGTCGGGTTGAGGTTGCCCGGGCCACGGGCTCGGCCAAGTTCAACGGTATCAACGGGAACATCTCGGTGGCTCTGAATAGACTCGAGAAAGACGGAGTCAGCATTAACGGTGTGAATGGGAACATCGAGTTACGCTTGAGTGAAGGCGTTAACGTCGATCTCGAGGCTCACGGGATGAATGGCAATGTGGTGTCCGACCTTCCGGGCTTTGTTCTGGAGAAGGCGAAGCATGGTAGCTACTCTGCGCACATAGGCTCAGGGGGAAGTTCGATCACGGCCAACGGCATCAACGGGAACATCCGTTTGGCCAGAGCTATAACCGCGTCGACGGAGATTGATACTGCGAAGAGTAAAAGCTGATTTCGACTATCCGCAGATTACGCAGATAAGATCAACGATCCACGAAATCACGAACTAACACTAATCGCCCTTGGTGTCTTTTCGTGGAATTTCGTGGATCGTCTCCTTTGTTGCGGCTAACAGCCACGATGTGAAATCTGCGTAATCTGCGGATCTGCGTAATCTGCGGATAGTCCCTCTCTCCGCTTTGCACCCTTCCTGACCTGCGAATTTAGGCAGCTCGAGAGATCTACCAGATGCTTTGCCCGTAGCTTAACACTTAAAACTCGACTGGCTTGCGTGTGGTGAGTGTGGGTGCATTCCACTCACGGAGTTTCTCATTCCACTGGGGCACTTTTTCCCGGATAAACTTGTTAGCCTCATCCATCCGGAGGCGGAACTCCGGTTGAATCTCACTAACGTACTGACGTTGATAGGGAGTGGGAGCGGCATTTACTCCGTCGATTGCAAAGAAGAGCCCGCCAATCTGATCGGCAACCCTCACTCTCCCACCGATTCCCAGTCCTTCGCTGCGGCGCGCGATGCGGTCCTGAAGCGCTTCTACCTCCTTCACATAGTCCTCAAGGGCTTTCGTCAAGTCCTTGTCGGGCTCTTTGTTGAGAGTCTTGACCGTGGTCTGTGTGTGCTTGAGCTGGTCCTTAATGCTATCCAGGAATCGCAGTACAGTGTTGGCTGCTGATTGCATGTCGCGAAGCGTCAGCGCAAGATCGAGCTGAGCCTGAAGATCGTTAAGCGGCACACTAATCGTCGGATCGAGTCGCACTTCAACGCGCTCTTCAAACGTCCGGGAGCCTATTGTGAGCTTTACGGTGTAAGTGCCGGGCAGAACCTGCGGACCTCGCGGCGGACCCGTGAAGGCTGTTTCCTCCTCGCTGGGTGGACGTCTTACCTCCGCGCCACCGAAACGAAGGTTCCACGTTATCCGGTTGAGTCCCTTCTCCTTCGCCGGTTTTTCGATTTCCTGTACGAGTTTTCCGGCCCGGTCGAGAATCTGAACTTTAAAAGCCGTCTTATCATCCGGTTTGTCTTTAAGGTAGTAGCTGATCAACGCTCCGTATGGCGGGTTTGGTCCAGTGAAAACTTTGTCGCCGATACCGTAGCGCGTGAACCTCGTGGTGAAACGCAGCGCCGGCCGGACTGGAAAAAGATGCCCCTCGCCGTTGAGAATTGCGGTGGACATTTGTTGCAGCGGAGCGGCATCATCAAGAATCCACACGCTGCGCCCGTGCGTGGCGAGTATCAAATCGTTTTCACGCGGGTGGACCGAATGTCGTGCACCGAAACGTTCGGCAAGTTCTTTAGATTGAGCGCTACCCATTCCCCGCCTGCGGTGTACGAAACGAAGAGTCCAATCTCAGTGCCGGCATAGAGCAGGCTCGCGTTCCTGGGATCTTCGCGCACCACCTGGACGTAGGCCTTGGCAGGCAAATTTCCCGAGATATTCTGCCAGGTTTTGCCGGCGTCCGAAGTCTTGAACACGTACGGACGAAAGTCGTCGAGCATATGTCGATCGAACGCCACATAGGCCACCTGCCCCCCTGTGCGCGAAGGTTCAACATGAGACACCGGGGAATTGGGGGCAGGCCCGGAAAAATTCCGGATTAGGTTGGACCAATTTTTGCCGCCATCGTTGCTCAGTTGGAGATTACCGTCGTCGGTGCCGGCCCAGAGTTGGCCTTTCTGGACGGGAGACTCAGCCAGGCTGATGATCGTGGTGTGGTATTCGGCCGTTGAGTTTTCAAAGGCTATGGGCCCACCGGCGTCTTTCTGTTTCTCCGGATCGTTCGTGGTCAGATCGGGACTGATCTGCTCCCAGGTTTTTCCGAAATCAGCCGACTTAAAAACGACGTTGCCACCAAAGTAAACCGTGTTCTTGTCATGTGGCGAGGCAATGATCGGCGAGTTCCAGTTGAAGCGATACTTCTGGCCCGCGGCGGGGCCACCTCCGCTGCCTCGTCCCCAGGGATTCACCGCTTGCTGTTCTCGGGTGCGAAAGTCGGTTCGAGCGATGTTACCGCCCTGTGATTCCGATAGGTAGAGCTCCGGCTCGTCCGGATGATTGATAACGTAGAATCCATCGCCAAAGCTGACCATGCGCCAGTCATCATTAAGAATGCCTGCCGGTTCGCGGGTGCGACTGGGCCCGGTCCATGAGCCGTTGTCCTGCAATCCACCCATCACGTAGTAGAAGGGAAGTCTATTGTCCGCGTGAATCTGGTAAAACTGGCCCAGCGGGATATTGTTAACGTATTCCCACGACTCCCCTCCGTCATAGGAAACAGCAATCCCGCCATCCTGCCCTTGCCAAAGTCGTTTTGGATTCTTTGGATCGGCCCAGAAAGCGTGATAATCGATATGAGTTCTGCCGGTTATTGCGCGAAAGGTTCTGCCCCCGTCAATTGAAACAAAAAGACCAGAAGCCACTCCATAAACACGGTCCTCATTTAGCGGATCGACTCTCACGGTTGTGTAATAGAAGCCACGCGAAACGATCCGGGTGTCCTCGGAGACCCGCCTGAAGGTTTCGCCGCGGTCATCTGAGCGATATAGCGTGCCTTCTTTCGCCTCCACGATTGCATAAACGACGTTTGGATTGCTGGGAGCTACTCTGACGCCAATTCTCCCAATGAGTTTGGGAAGCCCAGTCGTTAACTTCTTCCAGGTGCGCCCACCGTCAATTGACTTGAATACCCCGCCTTTCTCGCTGCCGCTCCGGTGAGTCCAGGGTTTGCGTTCAAAGCTCCACATGGCGGCGTAGAGAATGTTTGGGTTGGTTGGATCGATATCGAGGTCAGAGACTCCGTGTTCCCTGTCGACGTAAAGCGTCCGGGTCCAGGTCTTACCGCCATCGGTCGTCATGAAAACGCCGCGCTCTTCGTTTGGACCGAATGCGTGTCCAAGCGCGCCTACGTAAACCACTTCCGGATTCTGCGGATGAATAGCAATGGCGGAGATTCGTTCGCTGTCTCTTAACCCCATGTGTTGCCAGCTCTTACCGGCGTCGGTAGATTTGTACACCCCATCGCCAAAGGAAACACTGTTGCGCGTATTTGATTCCCCCGTTCCCACCCACACCACGTCGGTGTTGCTCGGTGCCAGAGCAATGTCGCCGATAGAGATGGTGCCCTGGCGTTCGAATATCGGTTTCCAGGTCACGCCTCCGTTCGTTGTCTTCCACAATCCACCAGAACCAGTTGCGACGTAGACGGTGCTTGGATCTCCCGGCACCCCTTCCACATCGGCGGTGCGACCGCCCATGTTAGCGGGCCCGATGCTACGCCACTCTATCCGTTCGAAGGCCTTCTCGTGTGGCGATTTGCTTTGTTCTTGTTTCGACTCAATCGGAGACGTGGGGGACGGGGAAGGGGACGGCGAGGCCTGGGCGTTTGGCGTTACTTCCTGGGCCCTCGTGACATACCCATCCTGGCCCAGGATGACCAGTAATAGAAAGCTGACGACAAGCGGTTTGCCTGGAAACATAAACTCTCCTGAAGATGAAGGTGTGAAATGCGAACTGCTGGTTGAAACAGGGCCGCAGTTTACCACATGGTGAGAGTGGCCGAAGAGACAGCTAATTCTGTGGGTTTCGGCACATCATCCCGGAGGGATGGAAGTTAGTAGCCGTGGGCGAGGCGTTACGCGACGCTCACGGATTGGAGAAAGAAGATCGCCAGAACCCTGAAGGGGTCACATTCCGGGGGCGTCGTTTGACCCTTTCAGCGTCAGGAATCTGTTCTCCGATCTGTCCGTGGGCGTCGCCAGCTCCCCCACGGCTATTGACTTAAGTCCCTCCGGAATTCGAAAACACTTGAATCTGACTCAAGCTCAACTGATTCACTACCACTCGTGAACAGATTGCGGAATCGGTTTACAGGCTTAACGGCCGCCTCTTTTTACCCCAGAGGTTTCCTTCATATGGGATCTACGAAACCACACGAACCAACACGAAATCTTGTTAGTGGCATTTCGTGTGAATTCGTGGATCGTGTCTTCCATTCGTGGCGGCGCTCGACCTCCGGGCGAGCAGGCGTTATAAAGTTAAGGACTAATCATTGTGTGAAGGAGTCAGAACCAGGCCATGGCCAAAGATGTGAAAGACATGAACGAAAAGGAGATCCGCGAACGGGTTTTACTACTCGGGTTCGGCGGAGATCAGCGACTCTTTATGGCGTTCCATAAGCGGCTTCAGGCGGACCTGCCACCTGGCACCGGCATCGTGCTGCGCGGCAGTGTGGTTACAAACAAACGCTGGGAAGATGGGAAGCCGTTTGATGCAAACGGGAAGGGAACCAGCGACCTCGACGTTACCCTCGT
>JACCUI010000072.1 GCA_013811945.1 Pyrinomonadaceae bacterium
GAGGGACCGATGGCATAGACGGGAACAGTCACGCAGCGGGCGCCATCGCGGACGAAAGCACGATTGCGAGGGGACTCTCGCGCGGACTGAATGCGGAAAGTTTTCTTGAGAACAGCGATTCCTTCACTTTCTTCAACACGCTCGGCGACGCAATTGTTACCGGACCCACTGGCACGAATGTTCGCGACCTGCGCGTTCTGCTTGCAAGCTCTTAATGGCGTTGGAGTATCCAAAGTCGGCAGCGTGAAAATCCAAAAGAAAATACATAATTTTCAGTCAGGAAGGGGGAAAGCGCACGGGGCCCCCCGCCCAAGATGGAAGCCATTCAGCAATGAATCCGCCAGTCAAGCTGAGAAAATTTGCAGGTTGGGAAGGCGGGCAAAGCGGAGCGCGCCCCCGCTCCAGCGTAGCGTTTCGCGCTGGTACAGAAACCGCTCAGTGCTTAATGCAGACTCGTCCAGTGAGTCTTGAAGAAGAATAGAGTTGATGACGCTTGCGCTTGAGCGGGGGCGCGCTCCGCTTTGCCCACCTTCCCAACCTGCAAATCTGCTGATCTTTAACTGTCGATCGAAGACTGAGTCGCATTAAATCTTGAGCGGGGGAGCGAGCGCTTTGCCACCTTCCTGACCTGCGAGTTAGCGGGTCTTGAGTGTAAGTCCCGGGCGCTATCGCTTGCGGTTCCGTAATGGACTGACATCCTCAACGTGGACTAACTGCGCCCGGTCGCTACCGCTCTTCGGTGCTCTAATTGAGTCACCCTATCAGGGCTTAGTCTCTCAAGTTCAAACTAAGACACTCCTTCCCGTCGTAGCTATTGCCCCGGTACTCTTACAAAGGTCTCCACCCGAAGTTCCTTACCATCAGTCGTCACGGTGATCATTCCGCTCTTGCCTGTGGTTAATACTTCTGCGCCCTTGTTTTTCCAGCGCTCAACAACTTCCCTGTGCGGATGACCAAACATTGAATCCTGACCAACTGAAATAATGGCGAACTTCGGACGGGTGGCGTTGACGAAACCATTTGTCGAGGAAGTCTTGCTGCCATGGTGCGCCACCTTTACTATATCCACCGGATGACCCAAGTCTCCTGACAGCATAGCAGCCTCTGCCAAACGCTCTATGTCACCAGTGAGGAGAATTGATTGTTCGCCAAACTGCAAGCGCAGGACTATTGAATCGTTGTTTCCGGATCCTGTCTCAGCCTTCGCGCTTGCGCTGGGCCACAGCACAGTGGCGGTCGTGCCAGTGAAGCGCAAGACATCTCCCGCACCAATTACGGATATGGGAATTCCTCGCGCAGTAGCGGTTTCATAGAACTTCGCGAATTCCGGATCTTTGCGTGGGGTGCGAGCCACGAGAGTATTACGCACCGTAAAATTCCGCGCTACGTCGTTCAAACCATCAATGTGATCTGCGTCGGCGTGAGTCGCGATTATGTAATCGATCCGGTCCAACCCGCGCCACCACAAGTATTCCGATACCACAGCCTCTCCGACGCTGCGTGTGTCGCGGGCAAACGGTTCTTTGTCATCCGCCCCGGGCGTACGGTCCCGGCTGAAGAAATTCGGCCTGCCGCCACCATCCACAATGAGGGTTGTTCCGTCAGGCATAGTAACTAACGCTGCGTCTCCCTGACCGACGTCCAGGAAGTCCACGCGCAGTCGTCCGGTAGCGCGACCGGCACTATTGAATCTGGAGGGTGGGAGCAGGGTGACAATGGCGAGCAGAATTACCTGGGCTAGTATTCGACCGTGCACCACCAGCGATGCTCGCCGTCCGTACACCAACGCGGGCGGACCTATTGGATGCCAGCGGGAAAGTGAAACGGCGAGAGCCACAAGAGGCAAACAGTACAGGAGATAGATCGAGGTCAACCAACCTGAGTACTCCGGTATCCGAACCGATGCGATTCCCAACCGCAAAAGAGGATCGACGCTGTGGATCATCAGCCAGTTGAAGGCGTTGGCCAGGCCGAAAAACGGTGTAGCGACCGCCGTGCTGACCTGTCCTACTATTAATCCCGCTACGGCCACCAGGGCCAGCATCGCCATCAGAATACTTACGCCAACGTTTAGAATGAGCGACGAGACAGATACTCGATGAAAGTAGACGATGAGGAGCGGCAGCATTGTGATCTGAACGCTGAAGCTCACCACCATGGCCCCCACCGCGTAACGTAGAGGCCGCTGAAGATAACAGCGTTCTAAAATGCCTGCGACGGGAGATTTGAATAGTTTGTAGTTGTAGTTTAGTCGCGCCAACTCGCTCTTCCAGTTTCGATCATTCCAAAAAAGCGATTCAGAGAAGCTGCGCAGCCAGGAAGAGCAAGCCGGAGGGTAAGGGGTTTCACGGGTGGGGCGCCACGAACCAATCTCCGAAATTCGCTGCAGCAATGGCCAGCCAAAAACTACAATCGCCAGCACAGATATGAAGGTCAATTGAAATGAAGGATCGAATAAATCGTCCGGGCGCCGGACAAGCAAGACCAACGCCGCGGCGCCCAGTGAATTCAACGAAGCACCTCTGCGAGAGACGGTCGGCGCAAAGGCAATCAACGTGAACATCAAAGCCGCGCGCACAACTGACGCCTCAGCGCCAACGGCTAACGCGAAACACCAGAGCACTGTGCTGGCCAAAAGAAACTGCCAACCTCTGTTTCTGGTAATTCGACGGGCCAGCAGAAATACCACACCACCAATGAAACTTATGTGCAGTCCGCTGATGACGAGAACATGAAATGTTCCTCCTTCGCGAAAACGTTCAGCAGTGGCGTGGGAAAGAAAATAGCGGTTGCCCAGCAGTGAAGCGAGGAGAACGCTGGCCGTATCAGGTGAAAAATGCGAAACGATCTGAGTCTCAAGCCGCTGACGCCATTGATACAGCCAGGCGAGTGGCAGAACTACCGGATCGTCATCCAGGCGTTCGATGAGCAACGGACTCTTCACATAACCTGAGGCGTCATAGCCTCTGCGTTCCAGATACTCCGTGAACTTAGAGACTCCCGGATTTCGGAAGTTATCGGCCCGGTTGAGAACGGTCATCACGCGCACCCGCGCGCCATAACGCAGCTCAAGTCTTCGGTATTCTTCCTCTGTTATCCTTTCATGAACCGGTAGCAGAAGGGTGACAACGCCGGAGACGATCCTCTCTACGTCCTTTATTCGAAGTTGCTCCCCACGTAGCGTTAGATAGAAAGCGCCTGGAGCTGATTCGGGATAGCGCTCCAGCACGCCAGTTAACTCAACTGGGTCACCGGCGGCGATCGTTCCGTGATCGATGAGCGCCTTCAACCTGTTTGGGTTAACGCTTCGCTTTTCAACCGCAACCAGAGAAGTACCGGCTAGCAGGAAAGCGGCCGTTACGAATGCGGCGGCGGCGCCCTGTTTCCGTTTTAATAGAGTGGCCAACGCAAGCAACGACGCTAGCAAGCAAACGAGAAGAGGGAGAAAGACAGGCCCTGAGAAAAAATGTGCTCCCAGAATTCCCGCCGCAAACGCTGCGGCAAGCTGGGCCAGAGGATGAGCCACAAACGGTTGCTGGTGAGGAGCGGTTTGCATCTTCAAATCGAGGGTGAGGCAATCGACTGTTAGTTACATCTAATCGTCATCCACTGACGAAACACGGAAACGCGCCAGCATCGGGAGATGATCAGAAACTGTGCTGAGGTATCTCTGGCAAAACATATTTGGCAACAGCGCTTGCAGCTGCAGCACTTTAATGAAGCCAGTCCACTCTCGCGTGAACCCTTTGGAGATAGCAAAACCGTCGAGGAGATTCCCCTCGAATTGGCTCGCATTGATGCAGCGCCCAATATGCGATCGACTCAGCCCCGACGAGATGAAACGGAGAAACTCGTGGTTTGCCGATCCCGGGCTCAAGCTGTTGAAGTTCTGTGCGTCCTGGCCCGGCACCATGTGGTAGTCACCCACAACGAGCACATCTTTCTCATCGGTATTACTTGTCTCCTGGCGAATGAACCGAGCAATCGCGCGGGTTTGGCGATTACGTGTGGCGCGTTCCGCATTCCCGCGGCCGGATTTCAGGTGGACTGCAATCAGTAGAAAGTCGAAGTTTCTGACCTTAACATCAAACGCCCAAGCCTTTCTCAGCCGGTCGGGCTGCCCATCGTCCGATCCAGGAACAGCGCGCCGGTTACTGACCGAGATGTCGGAACTGTTTTTGAACAAGACCGCTATTTTCTGCGCCACAGGCTGATTGTCATCCATATCAACCTTGTAGATCGCGCCGTTCGCAAATGGTGTCGCAACGATTTCATCCAAAGAGGCTCTGGAGTTCACTTCGGACAGAGCGATTACGTCAGGGTTGATGCCCAATATCGCGGCACGTAATTGCGCCGGCTTGCTTACCGGGATGACCTGACCCTGGTTGTCAAAGCGGACGCCCTGCTGATTCCAGGCGGCAATCCGGGCAAACGTCAGCGGCTGGCTGAGATTGACTGAGGGAAAGCTGAGAAGCGTTGCTAAGGCAAATGCTAACGTCAGAGTGCAGAGTTTTTTCATAGCGTCTCCTTTGTAGACGTTGAGGTGGCTAGAGGTTCTTTGCTCGGCGAGGTTCGGTGAGAGTTTTAATTTCAAACTCTGAAATTTCAAATCTGAATGAAATCTCAAAAACTGAGATCTGAGATCCTAGTGTGTTCCCAATTGTCAGGTTGCGAGGCGCACGACGGTTTCCACGTGATGAGTCTGGGGGAACATATCAAATGCGGCGACAGAGTCAAGAAAATATCCAGCGGCCAAAAGCTTCTTGAGGTCGCGCGCCAAGGTGGCGGGGTCACATGAGACGTAGGAAATCTGTCCCGGGCACCGCGCCAGAATTCCTTTGATTACGCTATTTTCGGCCCCGGCACGCGGAGGATCGAGCAGCAGGAAATCGACCGCCTCGAATTCAAGTGACTGGCCATTCAACCACTCGGCCACACGCGCGGTGATGATCCTCGCGCTTTCAAGCTGAGCGTTCTGTAGATTCAGTTGGGCAAACCGCGCGGAAGTCGGATTCGATTCCACACCAACTATGCGTTGAAAGCAGCGCGCGAGGGGAACTGTGAATAACCCAACGCCGCAATAGAGATCCATAGCAAATGCACCTCGCGCGTTCCGAGTCGCTTCCTGGATCAGTGGCACTAGCAGTTCGTGATTAACCTGGAAAAACGCATCGGCACCGAAATGGTAAGTCTCATCTCCAATTCTCCGACTCACACTCTTTGTCTCGAAACCGGCCCAGCTCGGGGCCATCGAAACTCCCTCGTCACCGGCTACAACTTCAACGTTCTTCGCTGCTATCGGAATTGAGTCGTTTCGAATCTGTGCGCGCAGATCTTCCAGAGCACTCTGTAAATTGGGTGCCAGGACTGCGCATACCTCCACATCACATACACGATGCGAACCAGCCTCGAAGTACCCCAAGTGTCGTGTCTGCTGATCAAATTGCCAGTTCGCACGAGTGCGGTATTGCCACTGTTTTGGCGAGGGACGAATCGCAATCTCAGGGAGGTCTGCGATGTTGGCAATGCGGTGTAAGCAATCGCGAATGATTTCTACTTTGGCCTGAAGCTGCGCTTCATAATTGAGCTGCTGGAAATCGCAGCCGCCACAGCGGCCGAAGTACGGACAGGGAGGTTCAACACGAACTGGCGAGGGCTTGATGACCTCGAGAACCGAAGCAAAGGCCACCTTACCCTTCAGGCGATCTATTTGAACGCGCACTATGTCACCAGGCGCGACGAGAGACACGAATAGGGTCAGTCCTTCGGCGTGTGCCAACCCCACGCCGCCGGGGAGAAGGCGTTCAATTTCCACTTCTACAGTTACTGGTGGGTACTGGTTCATCTTCGGTCTTCGAGCTCTTCACTGGGACCAGAGTATCCACCGATTGCGCAGATTACACAGATTCAACACAAGCAAGAAAGCAGAACATCTTAGAAGCAGAAAACAAGTTAACGTGTGACTCTTTAATACATTGTTAGAATCTGTGTAATCTGCGAAATCTGTGGATAGTCGCTCATAGGTAGAACAGACTAAGCCGCGGCACTGCAAACTGCTCCCTGAGGCCTTTTAGCAGCAGGTTGTCGAAAGTCTGTTGGTAGACATTAGCGTCCATGTGTTTGCGATAAGGGCGCAACTGTTCTTTGACTTCGCTTGCAATTGCGTCGAGTCGGTCCGCGCTAACAACCGAGCGAATTGCGTCGGTCAACATTCGCTCCAGGCCGGTAAGTGAGACTTCGAGTTTTTGCGCATCCGCAACCGCCGACTGTTTGAAGTCGCGTTCCAACTCTTCCAGCAGACTGGCAGCCCGCGTCAGCGCCTCAGTGAAATCATCTTCGTGCGATTGTTTTCGTTCACCCGACGCCTGCACTAGAGCTGACCTTCCTCGCCGCAAGTGCTCCAGAATCCCCTGCCGCGGAAACGGCAAACGTTCACCCTCCGATCCGGCCGCAGCAACCTCACCGTCACCACCCGTTTCGGCTCCGACGCGAGACTCCAACCACTCGGCGTACTGAGCCTCAACTTCTTCCTGGCAATAAAGAAGGGACTTGACGCTTCGCTTCCTTGGCTTTGCTTCCCATGAGTCGAAAGCCTTCTCGATCCCGCGCAATGCGACATGCAGCGGGACCCCCAGCGTTTTCCAACTTTCGATCAGGGCCCAGTCCATTGGGCTGAGTAGCAGATGCTTGCCGCGGCGACGAATAAAGGCGTCTTCGATTTCGGTGAAGTAATTGAAGTAATTCAATGTCCAAGGTTCACTGTCGAATGTCCAACGTACAAAGCGCACAGATCTAGAGAGATCTAAGATCTGAGCTCTCAAATCTGAGAGCTCAAGTTTCAGATCCTATTGTCTCCTCGACTTTGAACTCTGGGCTCTGATTAAAATTCCTTTCGTAAACCAGCCTCAGCCCTTCCAACGTCAGGGTCTCATCAACCAGCTCAATGAATTCGGACCCGGTGGCAATCAAAGGTGCCAGTCCGCCCGTGGCAATCACACGAGCCTTACCACCCATTTCCTCGAGCATCTTGCGCAACACGCCATCAACCAGACCAACGTAGCCATGATAGAGCCCTGACTGCATCGCGCTGATGGTCGATGACCCAATAACTTTCTGCGGTCGTTTGATGTCCACCCGCGGCAGCTTCGCCGTCCGATCAAATAACGCGTCCGTGGAAATCATGATTCCGGGGGTAATAACGCCGCCGAGGTATTCGCCTTGCGCGTTGATAGCATTGAACGTGGTGGCTGTGCCAAAGTCGACGACTATACATGGTGCGCCATACTTATGAATGGCAGCCGCCGCATCCACAATTCTGTCGGCACCTACATCCGCAGGAGGTTCGTAAAGAATTCGGACTCCCGTGTCGACGCTGTTGTCCACGAAGAATGGCGTCAAATGGAAGTAGGTCTCGGCCATGGTCTTCAATGTGTAGTTTAGGGGAGGAACTACCGAGGCGATTGCAATCGCGTCGATGGTTTTGAAGTCGAGGCTGGCAAGCTCGAACAGGTTGCGCGCGTGGACACCATACTCGTCGACGGTGCGAGCGCGGTTTGTGGTCAGGCGCCAATGGGCCACCAGTTCGGGCCCACGGTAAACACCCAAAGAAGTATTGGTATTTCCGACGTCAATTACGAGAAGCATAGACCGGATCTTCGTTTGCTGTTTCTTTTCTCTGGAAGCCATTCAGGAATTCTTCTATCAGGTTGGAGGCGGTCGCCGCTCCATTTTCACTGCGCAGAAGTGCACCAACTTCCCTGGCTTTCAACGGATATTGAGGCTTGCTCAACAAGTTGTCGAGTTCTCTCGCCACTCGTTCAGACTTGTAAGAGCGCCGATAAAGCGTGCGGCTGGCGCCAAGTCGGGCTGCGTGCGCCGCGTTGTCCGACTGATCGAAAGCAAAGGGTACGATTAACGTGGGAATGCCGGCACGAAGTCCCTGGGAGGTAGTACCAACTCCGCCATGATGGACCACGACGGATCCACGCTCAAGCAACAATTCAAACGGAGCATAATCGACTGCAATCATGTCCGACGACAAAGGTTCCTGCGGAAGGTTGCGCTCATCGCCGATCAACAGGACCGCGCGCCGCCCCAGCTTTTTCGCTGCGGCGATACTCTCGTGGAAGAAATCGCGCGCCACCCAAACAGCCGAGGAACCCAGCGTGAACACGATAGGCGCCGCACCTGAGTTTAAAAAGTCCAACAACTCCGGTGGCATTGGCTTCTCGTGCCGCCCGTCGTAGAAGGGAAAACCAGTAATCTGTGTTTGCGGCGGCCAGTCAGGTTGCGGGACGGCAAAGTGTCTTGAAAAGAGGGCAAGCACGAGCGCCGGCGAGTGTTGCCCGTCAAAAACGGGATTTCCATAGTCCGGAATACCCAACTCCTCTCGAAGTTCATCTACCAACTTCGCCCGGTACTTCCGTTTCACTAAATCCATAAACGCCTTCATAAAACGGGGACCAAGGCGTTGGAGGTTATTTATCCATGGCCAAAATGGCGACATGGGTGGGTCGTAGGCCGAGAAAAATGAGACAGGAGCCAGCGCGGTAGAGATCCAGGGGATACCAGTCGTTCGCGCCACAAGCGGCCCGGCGAACGTGATTGGATGAGTCACCAGCAGATCACAGCCCTCGGAGGCTTGCATCAAGTCGGCATAAGCTTCGCGCACGTAGGGAAAAATAAGTTCTTCCATTAGATATTTCGGACCGGATCTTGGTTCCATGATCCTGTCCATCATCTCCTGATCCTGGTCCCTGGGAGGGGGCAGATCAGGACGCATCGGTGCAAAACTCAGGCCCGCGCCTTCGATCTTTTCCCGATACAGGGCGCTGGTGGCGATCACGGGGTTATGGCCCCGCGCCCGGAGTTCCAGCCCGATCGCCATGTAAGGATGAATGTCACCGAAGGACCCGAAGGTTGTTAGCACGATACGTTTGCCGCTGCGCATAGATTCTCGCAATAATTCCTTAGCAGACTGCTGAAAGACAAACACGATCGTGGATCGCTTTAAAGCTTCGATTGCGGCTCATCACTTTTCGGGCAGTCGGGCAGTGCTTAGTTACACACCGAGCGTACGCAGTTCTGTAACATCTCCGGCTCGAACAATCCGGATCTTACCCTCGGCTGTTTCCACACGCAGCGCACCATCGCTCTCAAGTCCGCGCGTTGTCCCTTCGAGGACCTCCCGCCCGTTGGCAAATCGTATTCGTTTTCCGCTCGCATAAGAGGATCGGAGTGACCATTCCCGAACGATCTCTTCTCCACCACGGACCGCCTGTAACATCTCATAACGCAGGTCGAGAGCAACTATTAGGTTTCGCAAAATAATCTCCAGGTTCGGGACCTTACCCGTCTCCAATTGCACACAGGTGGCAATCTCGCAAAGTTCTGGTGGAAAGGCTGAGCTGGTGAGATTAATACCGATGCCGAGGACTACCGCTAGCCCCTTGGTCGTGTCCACTGTCTCCGCCAGTATGCCGCAAAGTTTGCGATTATTTGACAGGATGTCATTGGGCCACTTGATGTCTGTCTTCAGCGAATACGCTTCGAGCAGAGCCTCATGCACAGCGAGCGCGGCGGCAAGAGTAATCAACGGCCAACTGCTCTGATGGATGCGCGGCCTCAGGACAACAGTAAAATACAAACCCGCGCCCTTCGGCGATATCCATTGTCGTTGCAAACGGCCGCGCCCTGCAGTCTGCTCAGTTGCGACAACACAAAGACCTTCTGCAGCGCCTTCAATGGCCCGCTGGGCGGCCTCGAGATTGGTCGAAGGCAACGACTCGAAGCGCAGGATTTGCGGGACAAGTTTTGACATCGCTCTTTTTAACATCCGGCAGTGCACCGGAATTGTAACTTCAAGAGAGCACGTTAACCAGACCACGTCTTTCCGGACTGGCTCAGTTTGGTTAGAACGCGGCGACCCAGACTAGTTTTCAGAACCGAGGAACGGTAGAGGCTGTGCGAAAACAGAATAAGACTTACGATGATTTGCGAAGCTTGGGCTGTCCTTTGGTTCAAGGATTTACATGCACCCAGGAGTCACTCTGCGCTAACATGCCTGCGCAACTACCGCTGCCACTTAAGGAGGATTCGCCGATGAAGGCTCTCCCGTTTATCCTTTCATTCGTCCTGGTTACCACCACCGCAGTCGGTCAAAGACGCAGGGCGGTTTTACCATCAGGAACCGTCGTCGATCTCTCGTATCCCTTTGATTCGGAGTCGGTGTATTGGCCCACGGCCGAATCCTTTCATCTCACGAAAGACTTTGAAGGTGTAACTGAGAAAGGGTTCTACTACTCCGCCTACAAGTATTCCGCCGCCGAGCACGGCGGGACACACCTCGATGCTCCCGTTCATTTCTCTCAAGGACGCCACACAGTCGATCAGATACCGCTCGAACAATTGATGGGATCAGGCATCGTTATCGATGTGACCAAGCAGTGCGAAGACAATTCTGACTACCAGGTCACAATTAAAGACTTTCTGGCCTGGGAGAAGAAGCATGGGCGAATAGCAGCCGGCTCTATACTTCTGTTGCGCACCGGCTTCGGAAGATTTTACCCAGACCGCAAGAGATATTTGGGAACCGAGGAGCGTGGGCCAGAAGCGGTCGCCGGGCTTCACTTTCCCGGACTTCACCCACTGACAGCTCGTTGGCTATCTGCTAACCGATCGATCAAGGCCATCGGGTTGGATACAGCAAGCATAGACTACGGCCAATCAACACTCTTTGAAAGCCATCGCATTCTCTTTGACAAAAATATCCCCGCGTTCGAAAACGTCGCGAACCTCGCCAGACTGCCGCCAAAGGGATTCTCAGTAATCGCTCTCCCCATGAAAATCAAGGGCGGGAGCGGCGGGCCGCTGCGGATTCTTGCGATATTGGGTCAGCCCTGAACTATTTCGGAATGATTGATTGGTTCCCCATCCGGTTGTCATTCGCGGTAGCGGGTGCAGCAACCTTGATTGCGCTCGTAGCAGGCTCGGCGCTTGCCTGGCTGCTGGCGCGCAAACGTTTTCCCGGGCGCAATCTGGTTGACGCCCTAATCACCTTGCCGCTGGTACTACCTCCCACGGTGCTCGGCTATTACTTGCTTGTTCTACTTGGTACTCGCTCTTCAGTGGGTGGTTTTCTCTACAATCGCTTTGGTATCCGGCTAACATTCACAGTGACTGCCGCGATCATCGCGGCCACGATTCACGCTTTGCCACTCGTGACGAAGAGTCTGCGAGCTGCCTTTGAAGGGGTAAACGTGGAACTTGAAGCTGTGGGGCGAACCCTCGGGATGAGCCCCCGCCGGATCTTCTTTCGTGTCACTTTGCCACTCGCCTCTCGCGGTGTGCTGGCAGCAACAGCCCTGGCTTTCGCGCGCGCCCTGGGCGACTTCGGCGTAACGATTATGATCGCCGGTAACATTCCGGGCAAAACTCAAACGGCTTCGGTAGCGATTTACGACGCGGTGCAGGCGGGCCGGGACAACGAGGCGTTTACCCTCGCGATCATTGTTTCTCTCATTGCTGTGGTAATGCTTTATTTCATCAACCGCTTCGGAAGATTGAGGTGGTAGGCCGGTAACAAATCCTGAGTAGCGACTCTCTCATGCCGCGGCCCATGTGAGGTCAGCACCACGCGGTAGCGGTTGGGTCCTCGTTAGCTATGCTCAATCATCAAAGTCAGATGGAGCGCGTGTCGCTAACGCTGGGCCGGGACCATCCTCTCAGCGGCGGTCTGCATTACTTCGAGCAGTTGCCGGTCCCAGTAGGGCCAGACGTGATTCCCGGGGAGCTGACGGTACTCGTGGACTATCTTGCGTTCTAAAAGAACACCGGAGAAGTCGCGATTGGCCTCCAGCCAGGGATCCTCCGAGCCGCAGTCTAGATAAAAATACGGCAACAATGCCTGACGATCCGCCGGGAATTCGCCAGCAAGCCGAGGCAGGTCGTTAGTCTTGCGAGCGGGACTTTCGGGCTCGCCGAAGGTCTGCATGATCGAGACGTCGTCAGTACGTGCAGCAGCGTTAACAGCGCCACTCATGGAGGCCGCGAGGGAAAAGTTTTCCGGATATTTGAAGCCGAATTTCAGGGCTCCATAGCCGCCCATCGAAATGCCCGCAACGCTGCGTCCCCGACGGTCGACGATCGTTCGCAAGCGGCCGTCGACATCCGCGATCAGCTCGCGAATAAAGTAAGCCTCGTACTGATCCGAGGGGACGGTAGCGCTGTCAGTGTACCAGCCATTGCCACCTTCAGGCGTAATGATAATCATCTGGTATTCCGCGGCATACTGCATCAGCGCTGTATGTTTTGTCCACGAGTTGTAATTGCCACTCCAGCCGTGCAGCAGGTACAGAACTGGATAACGGATCCGACGCGATGTGATCAAACCGTAGCCCGGTGGCAGCACCACACCGTAAGGCAGAACCTTGCCGATCAGATTGCTCTTGAAATGCACAACCTCAAAGCGAACTGCATTTTGGATGTGATAATAGTAGGCCGCGAGTGCGACGACCAGCAGAAGGATAAGCAGCAGACTGCGAAGGTATTTCGTCAAACTCTTGTTTCGAGTGTTGCTCAAGGAGTCGTTTATCGCGGGTTCCTATCAAGTGCCAGCATAGGGACGGGCTAGTCGCGGAAAACTCTTCGCCGGGCAGCCGCAATTCATTTGACCCGCGCCGGCATGGAAGGTCAAGAGAATTCCGGTATTGGTCCAGCCTCAAAATCGCCTCATGAAGTTTCGTAGTGCCGCACCTTGCGGAACCGCGAGCGGTAGCGACTGTGTGAAAACCAAAGGGCCTTCGGTAATTTGCAGGTCTGGAAGGCGGACCCCCCGCCTCAAGCTTGAAAGCCACTCTGCGGCCGCTTGGTAGATTGGGGTTCCACCATTTGCGATGTGAGGAATCTACTTTGAAGGATGAGATGATTGAGTTGTCAGTCTAGGTGATTCTTGTTTTCGTCGTAAGAGCGGGGACAGGGTCCGCCTTCTGACCTGCAAATTAGCGTGGCTTGAGCCTTTTGGCGAATCGCTGAGTTTCACACAGCTTCGGTATCAGTTTGACGTTTTTCTTAGCTCAGAAGGTTTAGAAATCTTGACTCGCTTGAATTGTAGCCTGGGAAAACGGCTTGCACGTTGGGAGATCCCAGGTGCTTCCTGGCAACCTCACCGAATACGTCGCGGAAGTCGGTCGTCAGGGCGAGGTCTCGCCCTTCATATAGCTGCTCGCTCTTCAACCCGGGCCAGCGGCCGTAGACCTTGCCGCCGCGAACATTGTTCCCGATCACAAACATGGCGTTCGCATGACCATGGTCAGTTCCGCGGTTGCCATTTTCACGCACGGTGCGTCCAAATTCTGACATCGTCAGGATCACTACATCATCCATGAAATTGCCCAAATCCGTGGCTAGAGCGCCGATGCCGCCAGTGAAATCCTGCAACCGATTTGCCAGCTGGCCGCGCGAGTTTCCCTGGTTCACGTGAGTGTCCCAGCCGCCAATATCGGTAAATGCTACTTCCAAACCTACTCCCGCTTTGATGAGCTGGGCGATCTGCAAAAGAGAATTGCCAAAAGGTGAGCGCGGATACTGCGCGCCATTCTCCGGCTGATACTGGCTGGGATTGGCCTTCTTCAAAAAATTTACCGCTTCGAAAGTCTCCTTGCCGGTTCCGCTCAAGACGTCGTTTACGCTTTGATCGTAGATGGCTTCGAATCCACCTTGCACACTTGCCGAGGAGCTGCCTGCACGAATGGTAAAATCGGCGAGATTGGAGATCGTCAGAGTGGGGGCACTGCCCTGCAGTATCCGGGGCATGGTCTGGGTCAGTGAAACAGCGCGAAACAGCGATCGAGTCGGATCAGTTTTGCTTTGCAGGTAACGATTGAGCCACCCGTCTGGAGTTCCCTTTCGGCCGGGTGTGGCCGATTCCATGTAGTCCTGTGCGTCGAAATGAGACCGGGTGTTGTCCGGCGAACCGACCGCATTGACGATGGCGAGCCGCTTGGAATCCCATAGCGACTTGAATGGCGTAAGCACTGGATGCAATCCAAAGAAGCCATCGAGATCCAGCGCTGCTTCTGCGTTACCAGGTTGTGAGGGGGGAATCGCAATCGCCGGGCGCGAATCGTAATACGCTCTCTCGCCGTGGGGCACCACCATGTTGAGACCGTCGACAGCGCCTCGTTGAAAAATTGCAATCAGAGTTTTATGGCGTCCACCCGTCAGTCGATCACGAGTTTGTGCAAGCAACGCCCGTTCGAGAAACGATGGCGCGGAAAGTGATACTCCGATGCTGGCGAGTGCGATACCGCCCGACCTCAAAAAAAATCTGCGATTCATGCTCGTGACCTCATGTTTCGAGTTACGTGTTCCGAGTTTGAGTTCTTAGCAACTCGACACTCCAAACCCGAAACTGATTACTGCCTCTGAAACTCCGGAGATCCTAGTATCAGACCCACAATTCTGGTTACCGGGTCTGCAATGTTAGCGTCAGCCTGGGCTAGTTGCTGTCGACGCTGACGCGGCTGAATGTCGTTTCCGTCGTTGCCCCTCAGACTATCCGCCCGGCTTGCCGGCTCAACAGCAACTGACTGAATCGGCCGTCCGGGCTCTTGATCCAGTTGCTTCAAAAGCGTCTCTCTGGTCCTGGGAGAAATTTCACCCCCGACAATCAGGTTCAGGAAGCGGTCCATAATGCCAGCTTTGTCGACAGCCTGCGTATTTGCGGCATCACCGGCGAAGCGTTTGAGATCGACTCGTGTGCCGGGAATGCGATTGCTGGCGAGGGTCAAACCAAAATTCAACCGCTCCAGCAGTCCGCCGGTATTAACCCAGCTTTCCGCCGTGTCTGAATAACCGTTTGGCGTTTGGTAGAGATAGAGCGGTTCGCCCATCCTGGCGATCCATTGATGCAGTTGCGGGCCGCCATTGGTTTCAGCGCCGAGGGTCCGAATCGCGCTAATTGCCAGCTCAAAAGGCCGCTTAACTTTTGCGCGGTACGCTTCCGGTGAGTTGAACTCTGCCGAAAAGAAGATGGCCTTCAGTGTTTCTCGAATATCACCATCACTCGCGGTAAACCGGGCGGCTATGCGATCAACGAATGCGGATGAAGGGTTATCCTGCACGAAGTAGCGCGCTAGTTTTGTCGCTATAAATTTCGCTGTTGATGGATGGCGGGCGAGAATGTCGAGCACGAGAAGACCATCCTTCATTCCGCCCCCGGCGGAAATCTTCTGGCCCAGTACTGTTTTTTCGCCTTCGTCGTGCATGCGGGCATTGAAATAGAACTTGCCCGCATTCTCGCGCGCTCCCGCTCCCATGAGGGCCATCGCCGCGGCGCCACCCCCGCGTGGCGCAAAGATGGTCCAACCTGTGAAGCAACGCGCCACTTCCTGCACATCCTTTTGAGTGTAACCACCCTCGACGCCAAGCGTGTGCAGTTCCATCAGCTCGCGCGCGTAGTTTTCATTAATGCCCCGCGGCTGCCTAGGTGGCTGAGCCGGTGCCTGCGGCAAATTCGTGCCCGCCTGCACTGGCCTAATTTCCGGATAACGATCCATCATCCGTCTCTGTCGCCGATCTCCACTCAGACGACCCAGAAATGAATCGCCTGCACGCGTGCGATTTGGCCCGTTGGGTCTGACCCTTGCGTTCGGACTAGCACTCTGAAAATTGTCGAGATAGAAGAGCATCGCGGGACTCTGCGCGGTGGCCAGCAGCAGATCATGAAACTTGCCCATTGTATTCGGGCGAATCGTGTCGCGATCATGGGATGTCAGCAGCCAGCGATCGGCGCCCTTGCCGGCAAATACGTTGAAGTGGTTGGTCCAAAAATCGACCAAGACCTCCTGCAGCTGGCGCTCGCTGTAAACGGCTCGCAAGATGCGCGACGCCTGCAGCTCAGCCGTAATCCTTTGCGGCCGTTGCAATCCGTTCTCCAGGTAGTAGTCGCGAATGAGGCGACGATACTCTTCATTGTTCTTCCCGACGCCCCCGGCGCTGCTATCAGGCTCATTACCTTTATTGACCATCGCGTCCGGTGTCATCGATTCGCCGGCATCCGGCTGCACAGTCTGCGATGCAGAAGCCTTGCCCTTGTTTTGCCGTACGGCAGCCAGGTCATCCGGTAGATGGCCACGCCGTTGAAGCTGTCGGATCAGTTGACCGGGCTGAGGATATTTCTCATATAACTGTGCTGTGCTCATCGACAACGTTGGAAGGTCCTTCACTTTTGTCTCTGCGACCGAGTCGGATACTGCCCCCGGATTGAGTTGCTGCTCAACGTAGCGCTCAAGCCCCATCGCTTTCACGCGCTCCACGTCTCCCGGGCGCGCACCGAAGCCCAAGCGGTTTAGCACATGAAGAATGCGCTGCTCACCGCTGAGGCGACTCGCCTGCTCCTTCTTTTTCTGCTGCGCTCCAACATCGATCGAAAGCGTCGTCGCAAGTACCGCAGCTATGGACACCAGGGCCAACCCGCGTCGAGTGATCTGGACTGTGGTAGTGAAGCTTTGTCTGAAGACTCTCATATGGCACCCCTTAATCATTTCTGAGGAGACCGCAGTTTTCCCTAAACTAAGGATAATTCCGTGGCATCACCTTAGACGCGCAAGGTAGGTTGACGGTCGGAGAAACTGGCTAAACTCGGTGACTCGATCAGCAGACCACTGACTAAGTGGAGAATCATTCGAGTTAACTTGAGTTATTTGGTGGAGAATAAAGACGATCCACGAAGGCACACGAAATGATACTAGCAAGGGTCATTTTGTGCCGCTTCGTGTGATTTCGTGGATCGTTCTTAGTCCACTAACGACCAACGCTCTTTAGATTCGAGGAATTCGTCAGCGCATTCTAGAGCACAGTAAGGGCGTGGCTGGGTTGGCCCCTCCGGGCGGCCAGCGGGCGCGGTTCTAACAAGAGGACGGGGAAACTTACCGGGCTTCGGTTACCTTGCTTGTCAATCGAACGTACACCGAAAAAGGCGTTGTCTTTGGATAGCCCTTTCATCGTGTAGCTCGTCACTTTGCCTACCCAGCGGGAGTTTGTCCAGACGGCCGCGGTAGTGTCACGCCACACAACTTCATAGCCCGCGAGATCCGGTTCCGCGTTCGCATCCCATTTCAACTCTGTATCGTTGGACAAGCGGCCCGTCAGGATAGTGATGTTCCTGGGTCTCGCCGGGGCGAGCGCCAGCATTGCCAGATTGGCAGCATTCACCCGCGCGACATTGGCAACGTAGGTATAGTCAACAAACTCGGGCAGATCACCAAACTTGATTCCATTCTCGGTGCGTACGTTTTGATGTTGATGACGGTAGTCCTCGTTTGGCTCCGTGAAGCGCACCGCGGCAAAGCCTCGCTCGAGAAAAGGAATGTGATCGCCGCCACGCCCGTAGCGGTCGCGGCGATACACCATCATCACCTTCATGTGAGGTACGTAACGTTCACCGATCTCTTTAATGAATCGCGCTAACTGCCGCGAAGCCGAGTCGTTCTCTCCTCCGACGCTGCGACGAACACTCGCTTCTTCCGGCGTCTCACTGGACGGTACCCCTTCCGCAAAGACGCGCACCGTGCGACGGTCACGCACGCCGTTTCCTCCCAACGTGTTTCCGACGATGTCGTTAGTAACCATCGCTTCAAGGTTTGTGCCCTTCAGCTTTGCTTGCTCCGCAAAGTAAGTCGAACCCAGAAGACTCTGCTCTTCTCCGGCAACTGCCATAAAAACAACGGTCGCATCAAACTTGTAACTTCCCATCACCCGGGCCATCTCCAAAACTACCGCCGTGCCAGAAGCGTCGTCATTCGCTCCGGGGGCATCGCATTTCCCATCAGTCGGGCTACCGCACATCGAATCGTAATGCCCGCTCACAACGTAAATCCGATTCTCGGATTCCGGCAGGGTGCCTCTTAAGGTGGCGACCACATTTGTAATCACTATCGGCGTGGGAATGCGCGCAGTCTTTTTTTGCTCGTAAGCTTGCTTCTCGACGGTCATACGCCCGCCCGAGTTTTCAGCTGCTTTCAGGAACTCGCCATAAAGCCAATCGCGAGCGGCGCCGATTCCGCGAGTAGGATCGTCTTGGTTCGAGAGCGTGTTGCGTGTTCCAAATGAAACGAGCTTGCGAATCACGCGCTCGATGTTACCTGCGTCGATCTCCTGAACAATCCGCACGATGTCTTGATTACGGGGGACCCGCACATTCAACTCGGCCACCCTTCCAAGTCTCGCCTGCTTCGTCTTCTGGGCGGCCACCTGCAACCCAGGCAAAAAGATACTCAAAACCAGGCAACACGAAAGGGCTCGCTTTGGCGGACAAGAGTATTGGCCAGGTATGTACATCGGCTCAGGTTTTCCTCGGTGGAATGTTCTTACTGCGGGCCACGCTCAGATGGTTCACGATACACCGGAGAGAAAGCACGAGTTGTATGCTCAGTAACACTCGGAACGGACTCAAAACGCGGTGGAAGTTTTTGCGGCGTAGCCCTTTCAAAAGCTGGCTTGATGTTCTGCTGAGGCGTTGAGGTTTGTCGTTGAACGCCTACCATTTTCGACCAGAAGCGGATTAGCATGGCCGAACAGCCAAACAGAGTCGCCATGCCAAAGAGAAGCATCCAGGTGAGCGCAGCTGGGTGAACGTGCATCTCAGCCAATCGCGCGATTGCGCTAAAGATGATCCCCAGTCCTCCAGTGATGGTCAAACCTATGACAATTGTGGGGACGGTTAGGCTGACCGGCTCGCTCGCCACGACTGGCAGGCTACTCGGTGGCAGCGCCAGGTTCGCGCCACATCGATTACAATACTTCAACTCAACGGTGATCTCGTTGCCACAGGTGGGACAATACATTAATGCCTCCGATCAAAGCGCGACGCTTCCGGAAAAGGAGTTCGCCAGTCATCGAAACTTGTTGCTAATGTACCACCGCGAGATGAGGATAGGAATTGAGCAGGGGGGAACGGAACTCAGCGAATCCGGTAGGCTCGACCTTTCCAGACTACAACCACTTCACCAGGTAGTTGTGACGCGATCGCGCGAATCCCGGGCTCGTCCGCGACGAGAGCGCGAAATTGTTCCGAGCCCCGCACCAGGTGGGTTGTCGCCGTAGATGATTGGTAAGCAGTGTCGATCCAAATGCCCCCTTGCCGGCGAAACCTTCGGCCGGAAACGGCGCGAATATCAGCTTCGTCGTCGTTTGCCTTCTCTCCCGCTTCGCTTGCACGTTTTGCTTCAAGCTTGCGCAGCTTTTCCTGGCTCTGACCAGCAAGTGCACCCGTTCCGGACGCCGGGCGAGCAACCTGATACTGGTTGTCATCTGTTCGCGCGCGAGCACCTTCTTGCTCTCGCGCCGGTTCATCTTTTTTCTTATCAGCTTCTTCCTTTTGACGGCCGGCAACTTCCGTTCGTGACTCAGTATGTGTTATTTGGGGTTTGGGAGGGGGAGGTGCCGCCGGCTCGGGAGCGTATGAGGGTTGAGCTACCGCTCCCGTAGCTCTTCCCGGGGAGGCGTCTCTTTCAGAAGTGACAGTCACAGAATCCGTGGCCGTTGCTATGTTTGAAGTCTCATTTTTTTCAACTGTCTTCGCCTGATTGTCTTTACCTTTGACGGTACTAGTCGCGGATTCAGGCGACTGTCGTTCTGTAAGACCTCCAGCCGAGTCTCCGGTTTTCGCCGGTGAGGCAGCTTCCAATGTTTCATGGGTGGCGTCGCGTGAAGCCGCCGGCTGATTCACCGCCACGAACTCAGGTTGGGTCTGCTGTCTGAGTGCAACCAGACCAACCGCGATAAATGCAAAAAGCGCGAGTGCAGGCACCGCATAACGAAAGAGACCCGGAGAAAACAGGGCGACGAACTTTTGCCAGAGACCTGCTGAAGTTTTTTGCGAGACCGACTGTTCACTAACGTTGACACCAGATGCTGCCGTTAATTCAGAAACAATCTTGCGGCAGCTCGCACACTCGGACAAGTGCGAGATGTAGCGCGCGCGCGCCGCGTCAGGCAGGGCTTGTGCGGCAAAAGAGCTCAACTCATCAGCGTCCAGGTGCATTGCCGAGCGGTCTTCAGGTGGAACGGCACGGGCGCCTTCGCGCCGCGCCAGGCCGCGTAACAGAAGATCGATTTCAGTGTTTTCAGTCTGCTTCATTCGATGCCTTTATGACGCCCATCTTTAGAACGCAATTCCCGCGAATAGCTTGCAGGCCAGGCGCTCTAAATGGCAAATCGTACGGAAGTCACTTTCGGGTCTTTGCTTTAGACTCGCTAACGGTTCCGCTCGCAGCCAGCAGCGACTCAAGATCGGCCTCCAGATGTAACGCTACCTGAGCAAAAGCGCCTTCTGTTTCCAACTTCGTCCAACCTAAATCAGTCAAAATATTTTCCACCCGCTCTCGTAAATCCCCATGAATCTTCGTCAAGCGGCGGCTCGCTGTTGCCTCATGCACTCCCAGGACGCTCCCAGCTTCTCGCAAACGAAGACCGTCAAAGTAGTAGAGCTTCACCAGTAGTCGATCTTCGTCGGAGAGTTCCTTCATAGAACGCGCGAGCGCCCTCTGCATCTCGGCTCCCGCTAACTTATCTGAAATTGCTTCTTCTGGATTGAGCGCCGCGGTGGCCAAAAACAATTCCTTGCCATCCTCACCCCCTCGAGCCGGGCGGTCGAAGTCCGCGTCGTCTTCTGTTTGCACCGTGCGCGACTGCTTCCGATGCTGATCAATGGCAAGCTGCGCCACCACGGCCCGCAGCCATCCTGCCAACGAGCCGCGGCCGGAATAGTAGGCAAGTTTGCTGGCCGGCTTTCCGTCTGCACGCACCCGCAGGCCATAAAGCTCCGCCCAGATCGATTGTGCCAGATCTTGAGCGCCGTCTTCACTGGAGCTCGCTGACCGGGCCGCCGAGCGTACCGTTGACGTGAAACGCTCGACGAGGTCGCTCCAGGCGCTTTCGTCACTCCGTTCACAAGCCACTATCAGACACAAGTCGTCCGCCTGAAGCTCATCTATGAACTCGGCGATAGACTGGTTCGCGGTGTTCTCGTCATCCTTCAACAGGTACTTATCGACCGACGATTTGATACGCGGCACCAAAGAACCCGAATCCAGCGAGCGAGATTCGGTAGCGCGCGCGAGCAGCCGTTTTGCGCCCGCCTCTAAGAGATTCTGGATTTGCTCGCTTCTCTCGCTCACCGGGGGATACTTACCAAGTTTCCAACGTGACTTTATGCTAACACCACAGGAGGTAGCAGCGGTCCCATGGAATCTTTTGATGACTCATTGGTCACGAGGTTGCCGGGGGAGAACCGCTGCAAGACCCCATGCGGCATTACTTTGACACGTAAAGCCGTCTAAGTTAGATTCGATTGTACAGTCACGAAAGCATATTTCCGAAACCATATTTCCGAAGTCTATTTCTAAGCCACCCGAAAGCGACCCTGTGAAGATACTTCCAAATCAGCCCAGTTCATGCTTCGAGTAACCGAGATTTTTCACTCCATCCAGGGTGAGTCCACTCACGCCGGCAGGCCTTGCGCATTTGTGCGTCTTACCGGGTGTCCGATGCGATGCGTCTGGTGTGATAGCGAGTATACATTCACGGGCGGGGATCATCTTTCAATCGATGAAGTATTAGCGCAAGTGCGCGCGATTGGGTGCAACCTGGTCGAAGTCACAGGAGGCGAGCCATTAGCGCAGCCACCAGCGTTTACGTTCATGAATAGGCTGTGTGAAGAAGGGTATGAGGTTCTGTTGGAAACAGGCGGCTATGTTTCGACCGAGACTGTCGATCCGCGGGTCAAAATTATCCTCGATGTGAAGTGTCCCGGTTCAGGCGAGGATGCTCGCAACCACTGGGCCAACCTCGATGTCTTGCGCGGAGACAAGGATGAAGTCAAATTTGTGATAGCCAATCGCAGCGACTGGGATTTTGCCCGCGTCATCATCAAGAGCTTCGATTTGGAAAAGCGCGCCAAGGCGGTCTTGATATCTCCTATTTGGAACGGCTTGGACTTGCAGGAGGTTGCCGGTTGGATAACGAGCAGCGGGCTCAACGTGCGGATGCAATTACAAATGCACAAGTACATCTGGGGGCCCGATGCACGAGGTGTTTAATGGGCGGTCATGACGACGAAGAAGCCGGTCGGTACCGTTCGCGGTTCTGACACGAGGCGCGAGGTGTTTGATGGGGGGTCATGGCGACGACTCGTACGAACCCTCTGACTCCGAACCAAGGGATTCGGAATCAGGACTTGCTGTTTGCCTTGTCTCAGGTGGCATGGATTCCTGCGTTACCTCTGCGATCGCCCGTGAGGAGAACCATGAACTTGCGTTGCTGCATATCTCCTATGGCCAGCGCACCGAAGTGCGGGAGCGGCGAGCTTTCGACGAGATCGCCGATTATTATCACACAAAACTTCGTCTGACTGTTTCGATTGAGCATTTGAGGAGGATTGGTGGTTCGTCGCTAACCGATCGCGAGATTCCGGTAACCAGTGCGAACCCTGGAGCTCCAGGAATACCGTCAAGCTACGTTCCTTTTCGCAATGCACATTTCCTCTCGATCGCTACAAGTTGGGCTGAAGTAATTCAAGCTCGTCGCGTTTATATTGGCGCGGTCGCCGAGGATTCTTCGGGCTATCCGGATTGCCGCCCGGAGTTTTACGCCGCATTTCAACAGGTGATTGACCTCGGAACGAAACCTCAAACCGCTCTCGAGATTAGGACCCCAATAATCGCCATGAAGAAGCATGAAATCGTGCTCCGGGGGCTGTCGCTCGGAGCGCCTCTTGATCTTACCTGGTCGTGTTATCAGGAATCAGAGCAAGCGTGCGGGGGGTGCGATTCCTGTGCCCTCCGATTACGGGCATTTCGCGAGGCCGGGATCGCTGATCCGATTCCATATAAGCTTGACAGCAGGCGGTTTGCTTATTAACGTATGGGCTTCTCGGTCCTTAACTACAACTGTATCTCAGCGTCAAAGCATCCTACGGGTCTCTCCCGTAATAAAATCGACTGATACGACGCTCGTTTGGAGGAATCTCATGCTTCGTAAATTTTTCTTAGCAATCTTTGCCGTTGTAGTAGCAGTCACGACGACCTTCACCGCGTCTGCCCAGACAGCAGAACTTCGCGGACGGGTGACTATCAATCAGGCGGATGGTAGCAAGGCACCCGCCAGTGACGTGGCTATAGACGTTTACCGCACCGACATCTCGGGCAAATACAATACAAAAACTAACAAGAAGGGGGAGTTCGTATTCGCAGGGCTGCCCTTGGTTGGCATCTACACCGTTGCTGCCAGTCATCCTGCAGCCAGCCCGACCTGGGTACCTAACGTCAAAGCCGGCAGAGGTACCGACTACGAAATCACTCTATCGCCCGGGGATGGCAAGCGTCTGACGCTGGAAGAAATCAAAGCGGCAGAGAATCAGAACACCGGCCCGGGAGCGTCCTCGGGCGCGCCAAGCGCGGCAAAAGGTGAAAGCGCAGCCGATAAGGCAAAACGGGAAGAAATAATCCGTAAAAACGCTGAGATTGAGCTCAAGAACAAAAAGATCGAAGAATCAAACGTAATTGTCGCCCGAACGTTCACAGCGGGGAACGCCGCACTGGAAGCAAAGAACTACGACGAAGCAATTAAGCAGTACGATGAAGGAATAGCGGCGGATCCCGGTCAGCCTGCGTTGTTAACGCAAAAGTCTGCGGCCCTGAAAGGACGCGGGGTCGATCGTTACAACGCAGCCATCACCTCTAAGGACGAAGCGGCTAAGGCGCCTGGAATTGAGGCAGCAAAGAGCGACTTTCGCGCTTCGGCGGAGGCTATCAAGCAAGCCCTCGACACACTCAACGCGCAAACACCACCCACAGATCCCCAGGAACAGACTCGGTTCAACGCAAACAAGATCGCCGCGCTGAGCACGAGGGCTGAATCCATGCGTTTGTTTGTGACTAAAGTTGATCAGACCCAGGTTGACGCTGGGCAGAAAGCGTATGAAGAGTATCTGGCGGTGGAGCCAGACGCGGCAAGGAAATTAGTGGCTCAGAGAGGACTAGCGCAAATGCTCTTCGATGCAAACTCCTTCGACAAAGCGCTGGCCGAATATCAAAAGGTACTGGCTACCAACCCTGAAGATACCGACGCGCTGGTCAAATCCGGCATGCTTTTGTTCAACATAGGGGCGGTTAACAACGACAAGACAAAATATCAGGAGGCTGCCAATTTCCTCCAAAAATTTGTTGATAAGGCCCCGGACACTGACCGGCTCAAGGATGATGCGAAAGCCATTCTAGAGGAGCTCAAGAATCAGCAAAACGTGAAGGCTGAGAAGACCACCGCCACACCGGCGCGCCGCCGCCGTCCCTAGGTACCGGCGTACCGAAATACCTTTCAACGAGCCGCACCCAGTGTAACTGCGTGCGGCTTCACTCTTTCTGCTGCCAGATTTTGACCCGCCCCCTACCCGCCCTCCAAATTTGTTCGCGCGAAGTGTCCCCCTTGGCCAAATGTTTATAAAGTAAGCCCCACCTAGTCGAGGGCGAAACGCCAAAAGCTCGTCCGATTGCCTCGTTTTTTGCCCCATTTTCCACAAAAGGAGGTATTGACAGGGCGCGCGTTCAACAGGTACTATGCTCACGCAACGGTGTTGAGCGCTCCGCTTACACCTGTTTAAGTTCCATAACCAATCTCAGCAATCTCACCCACCCGTGGATCGTATTTTAGCCGTCAACGTCAGGAAGAAATGTCAGCCAAATTAGGTGAAATTCTCGTCCGTGAGAACCTTATTAGTGCTCAGCACTTGCGCGAAGCACTAGATTATCAGCGCGAACACGGAGGCCGACTAGGTTATAACCTGGTCAAACTGGGATTGGTGACGGACGATATGATTACCGCCGTGCTCTCACGGCAGTATGGCATTCCCTCCGTAAACCTCGACCTTTTCCAGATAGACGAATCGGTTCTCCGTCTCATTCCTCAGGAAGTCGCTCAAAAATACTCGGTGATCCCTTTATCCCGGGTTGGCGCCACCCTCACCCTCGCCATGGTTGATCCGACCAATGTCTTCGCAATGGACGACATAAAGTTCATGACCGGCCTCAATGTTGAGCCGGTTGTCGTGGCCGAGGTGGGCATTCACCTGGCGATCGCCAAGTATTACGGTACCTCCAGGGAGATCGAGCTGGCCGCCGTTTCCGCGGATGAGCCCGCCTACGAAAAGAGCAACGGAAAGGGCTCCAATGGCGGCGGCGCAATTACTCACGCGGACTTGGTGTCGCTAGACAGCATCGACTTCGATCACGGACGCGCCGAAGACGTCGAGGTCGTCGAAGACAACCAAGAGATCGATCTATCCACGCTTTCACAGATGAGCGAGGACGCACCGGTGGTACGACTGGTCAACGTGTTGCTGGTGGATGCGCTCAGACGTGGCGCGTCTGATATTCACATTGAGCCTTATGAAAAGGAGCTTCGCATTCGCTTCCGTATCGATGGCGTGCTCTATGACGTGATGCATCCCCCTCTGAAATTACGCGACGCACTAATCTCGCGGGTGAAAATCATGTCAAAGCTCGACATTTCTGAAAAGAGGTTGCCGCAGGATGGACGCATTAAGATCAAAGTAAGAGTCGACGCTCGATCGCGTGAGCTCGACTTTCGCGTATCCACGCTGCCTACGCTCTTCGGCGAGAAAGTCGTGCTCCGCTTGCTGGACAAGGAAAACCTGATGCTTGACATGACCAAGCTCGGTTTCGAGGCTGAGTCGCTAGTTAAGTTCCAGCGAAACATTACGAAGCCCTATGGAATGGTTTTGGTAACCGGCCCAACGGGAAGTGGTAAGACCAACACTCTCTATTCTGCGCTGCAGTCGTTAAATACGGTCCAAACCAACATTATGACGGCTGAGGATCCGGTTGAGTTCAACCTCATGGGTGTCAATCAGGTCCAGATGAAAGAGCAGATAGGTCTAAACTTTGCCGCAGCGTTGAGAGCCTTTCTCCGGCAGGATCCCAACATTGTCCTGGTTGGTGAAATCCGCGATTTCGAAACAGCGGAAATCGCCATCAAGGCCGCATTGACCGGTCACTTGGTTCTCTCCACTCTTCACACCAACGACGCTCCCTCAACCATCTCCCGCCTGATGAACATGGGTATCGAACCGTTTCTCGTAGCCACTAGCGTCAATTTAATTCAGGCCCAGCGTCTGATTCGACGGGTCTGCAAGGACTGCAAGAGCGAGCACAATATGCCTCCCGAGGCACTCCTGGAAGTCGGTTTCTCGGCCGACGACGCGAAGAAGCTCAAGACGTATAAGGGCAAGGGTTGCTCGACGTGCAACAACACGGGGTACAAGGGACGAATCGGACTTTACGAAGTGATGGAAGTCAACGATGAGATCCGCGAATTGATATTAATCGGCGCGTCGGCTCTCGAGTTGAGAAAGAAGGCAATCGAGGACGGAATGATTACCCTACGTGAATCCGGACTGCAAAAGATTCGCGATGGACTGACCACCCTCGAAGAAGTTGTTCGCGAAACGGTGGCTTAGCAAAGGATAAATACGATGTTGCGTGCAATTACTCTTTCACTATTAATGCTGGTTACGGTCCTATCAATGCTTCCGTTTGACCAATCGACAGCACACGGGATTCGACAAGGTTCAGTTTCTCAAGACCGGAACAGAAACCACCATCGGCGCCATTCTCGTGCCTGGTGGCGTCGCTATCGCGCTCGCTTGAGAAGAAGGCGTGCCGCAGCAATGGCTCACCGCAGAGCTCTTCTTGCGCCAAAGCTCCCACAGCCTATAGCTAGTGGTGCCCCGTCCACCACACTGACGACAAACCTGCCAATCGGTTGGAACGGCGAAACCAAGCGAAACGGTAACGAGATGACTTTCCGCACCGGCACGGTGAGTGGAAGTGTTCCTGGCGAGGCTTCGCTTGCCGTAGTGGCGCAAAGCAGGCCAACTCCCGGCTACCTGACCCAGCGTGAAGAACGAAGAATGCTTGCCGGGACTGCCGTGGCAGATCTCAGGCGCATAGTGATCGACAAGATGATTACCGCCGGTGGTTGGGTAGTCAACGATTACCAGCGAGACATGGCTGGCTACCAGGTCTTCGTTGTTACCGCGCAAACTCCAGGCGATGCTCGCTCGCCCGAAAAATCCTGGAATTTCTACTTCACTGAGCTCAATGGGCGAATCTACAGCCTGACCACCAACACACCGCGGCAGTTTTCGGACCGCATGGCCGCCGACGCCGAAAAGTTTATCGGATCTCTACATGCCCCGAATCCAGGGTCCCAGTCGTCCCAAGCTTTTCAGCGATAGACCAGCGTCCAGTTTTCAAAGAACCTTTTAACTCTATTACCCCTTGGAGAAGACTCGATGCCACTGAATGAGAGCGTTCCGCAAATCTCTTTATCCGAACTACTGAGAAAGCTGTCCGAGCTGCGCGGCTCTGACCTCCACGTCACGACAGGGACCGCCCCCCAGGTTCGTGTCGATGGCCATCTAAGTCCGCTCGAGGGTTACCGAACGCTCACCTCCGCGGACACTAAACAACTGGCTTATTCAGTCCTGACTGACGCTCAAAAACACCGGTTTGAAGAGAACCTGGAACTCGACTTTTCTTTTGGCGTCAAAGGCCTCTCTCGCTTTCGCGCCAACCTCTTCAACCAGCGAGGCGCCGTTGGAGCTGTATTTCGTGCGATCCCGTACGAGATCAAGCCCTTTGAAGAACTGGGGCTGCCCGCTGTCGTCAAACAGATGTGCGATAAGCCGCGCGGATTAATTCTGGTTACCGGCCCCACAGGGTCAGGCAAATCGACCACTCTGGCCTCGATGGTGGACAAGGTAAACAGAGATCGCCACGAACACATCCTGACCATCGAAGACCCGATCGAATTCCTGCACAATCACAAGAGCTGCGTTGTAAATCAAAGAGAAGTCAACGCTGATACTCACGGGTTTGCGGAGGCGTTGCGAACTGCGCTGCGGCAGGACCCCGACGTGGTACTCGTCGGCGAAATGCGCGACTTGGAGACAATTGAATCGGCGTTGCGCATTGCCGAGACGGGCCACCTTACTTTCGCTACCTTGCACACCAACTCGGCTGCTTCAACCATCAACCGTATCATCGACGTGTTCCCCTCCGGCCAGCAGGCCCAAATCCGAGCACAACTTTCCCTCGTACTCGAAGGTATCCTGTGTCAGGCACTGCTTCCGCGGGCTGAAGGAAAAGGACGTGTAATGGCCCTGGAGGTCCTCGTCCCCAACGCTGCTATCAGAAACCTAATCCGCGAAGACAAGGTTCACCAGATCTATTCGATGATGCAGACAGGTCAAGACAAGTACGGGATGCAGACCTTCAATCAGGCTTTGGCCACTCTCTATCACAAGAGAATGATTAGCTCCGAAACCGCGTTGCAGCGTTCATCAAATGTCGATGAGTTGAAGGAACTGATGGAGCGCGGCGCAGGGTTGAATACCGGCACCGGCAATGGCAACCACCCCAGCCCTTATGCCCAGGGTCGACCGGTCGGCGCCCGCCCCACCATCACCAGCAGATAGATTTAGACTTCCTAACACGGAGCTTTAGATATGCCCACATACGTTTTTAAAGGCCGCAACCGACTTAATGAAACAGTTGCCGGCGAACGCGTTGCCGACAATCGCGACTCCTTGCGACAGATTCTTCGCAAGGAACAGGTCACCTTAACCTCGGTTAAGGAAAAGGGACGCGAGATCGGCATCCCCAAACTAGGCGGCCGTAAGAAGGTCAAGTCCAAGTCGCTGTCGATCTTCACTCGTCAGTTCTCCGTGATGATTGATGCCGGTCTGCCCCTGGTCCAATGTCTTGAGATTCTCGGCCAGCAGCAGGAAAACAAATACTTCCAGCAGACCCTCGTGCAAGTGCGCCAGGACGTTGAGGAGGGTTCAACTCTTGCAGCCGCGATGGCCCGGCATCCGAAGGTCTTCGACCAGCTCTACACAAACATGGTGGAAGCCGGAGAGGCGGGCGGTATTCTCGATTTGATCCTGCAGCGCCTTTCAACTTTCATTGAAAAGATCGTCAAACTGAAGCGCGATGTAATTTCCGCAATGATCTATCCGGCTGCGGTTGTAGGAATGGCAATCGCAGCGATCGCCGTTATCATGGTCGTCGTGATCCCGCAATTCCAACAAATATTTCTTGGTCTTCTCGGTCCCGGCGAGCAATTGCCTCTGCCCACACGAATCGTAGTGGGTATAAGCGACTTCCTCGCAGGATGGGGCGGCCTGGTGATCCTGATTGCGGTCATCGGCACCGTTGTGGCAATTAAGTTCTACTATAAGACCCCGGCGGGCCACAAAAACATTGATCGAGTTCTGTTGAGGATTCCGATCCTGGGAGACATACTGCGCAAGGTGTCAGTCGCCAGATTCTCGCGCACCCTCTCAACTCTGCTCTCTTCAGGTGTGCCAATTCTGCAGTCACTCGACATCACGGCCAAAACTTCGGGTAACTTAATCATCGAAGAAGCGATCCTGAAAGTTCGCACTGGAGTCGAGCGTGGCGAAAGCTTCGTCGAACCGTTAAAAGCAACCGCCGTCTTCCCACACATGGTGGCGCAAATGATAGGTATCGGCGAACAGACTGGTGCACTCGACGCAATGCTTGGGAAGATCGCCGATTTCTACGAGCAGGAAGTTGATGCGGCAATCGCCAACCTGCTGACGCTAATGGAACCGCTCTTAATCGGTTTCCTGGGCGTAAGCATTGGTTCAATCGTCATCGCAATGTACATGCCTCTGTTCACACTGATCGG
>JACCUI010000104.1 GCA_013811945.1 Pyrinomonadaceae bacterium
AATTTGAGTGATGAGCAACGGGCGCGTTTGCAAGAGATTTCGCACAGGTGCCCGGTCCACAAAACCCTGACTTCAGAAATTGTGATCGTTGACGTCAAAGAAGGTGCTATAGGTTAGGACACTGACGAGCTGCGAAGGAACTTCTCCTTCCGACCGGTGTCTAAACACGCTGAGCGGATCTCTAAAAAGGAGAAATCGAGTGAAGATAACTAAGATGGCCGGTTACTGTCTGATTATCTTAGGGATCATTAACGTGCTTCACGAGATCAATCTGCGTGATACCGGACTTCGCGAGCCGGACATCGCTTACGCGCTTGTGACCGCATTGTTCTTTACGGCTGGGCCGCGCTGATTTGGCGTAGCAAGGTCCAACCAGAAAAACTGACGTCACCGAAACACTAACCCTAATGAAGCATCAGGTCTTCCAATCTTGCAATTGGAAGCCTTGAAAATGGTCGGGACGCCGAGATTCGAACTCGGGACCTCACGCACCCCAAGCGTGCGCGCTACCAGGCTGCGCCACGTCCCGTAGAGAGATTAAAGTATGTCTGGAAAAGAATTGTCAAATGCAGTAACGCGGCGGGTAGTGAATAAGTTTGAACTTGAGAGGCTAAGCTTTGGATAGAGCGACTCAATTACAGAACCGAGGACCGGTAGCGACCGGGTCTTGCTTGTATTTCCACTCAACTAGGAAAGCAGCAGAACGATTCTTACCTCTCCAGATTTCAACTAGCCGCGGTGCTAGTTCAAAGTCAAAGAAGCCATTCCAATCGAGACCCGGTCGCTACCGCTCCTCGGTTCTGTGATAGAGGTGGCAAGCACGCCGAATACTCTCAAACTGACCCACTAACAACTAGCGTTATTTCTTGGCAGGCAAGGAGGCCTGATTTTCTTTCTCGAGCATCAAGAGTAGTTCCTTCAGCTCAGCGGCGAGCCGTCGCAGGGCGTTGCGATCCTCCGCAGTCTTTATTCCATCACTTGAACCAAGGCGCGCGTTTGAAACTTTTGAGAGTCTTTGCCCCCCCGACTTTTCGTTGGCTAAAGGGGTCGACGCGTATCCCTCGCCTTCACCCGCTGTGGTTTTGATTTTGCCACCGCGCAGATCATTGGTGAGTCTTTTCTTCGCTCCGGCTATCGTGTACTGGTCCTCATAGAGCAGTTCCTTAATTCTCAGGGCCATCTCCACATCACGCTTCCGATAAACTCTTTGCCCGGCGCGATTCTTTTGTGGGGCGAGCATAGGAAACTCCGATTCCCAATAGCGCAACACATGCGCTTGAACACCGGCGAGCTCACAAACTTCACCAATCTTAAAAAAGAGTTTCTCAGGTATGGCGACGGCCGGATGACTCATAATTAAAACGCGGATTGGCTTTCGAATTCTTCCCTGCTCAGCAAGAGCGCTCACGAACCTTTACAGCGCTTATTGCCTGGGTGGTGTGGCGGTCACCGGGTTGCGTTGGTTGTACTCGGTAATGAAAGCCCGTGTCAGGTCCACACTGTCGTTGATAATGAACATCACTTCGCCCAGCTTACTTACATCGAAGATCACATTCACTCCGCGCTGTCGGGCAAACGCCTGAAGCGCAGGACTGATCTCTTTGTAGACCGGTTCAGTCGCTTCGCGCAGCCGTTTCTGGTAAGCGCTCTGGGCATCTTGTGTTTTTCGCTCAATGTCATTTTTTAATGCCTCAGCCTGCTCGACCTTTGCAGCGCGCGCTCTTTGATCTTCCAAGGTTCTTGTCGCCTCAATGTCTTTGCCTAGCTGCTCATACTGAGCTCGCAGTTTCTGAAGCTCATCGCTGCGCGGCTTGAATTCGCGGTTCACTACTTCGAAGGCGCTTACCAGCCGGGTAATTCCCGTTTTCGGATCGGCAAAAGCCTCGGTATCAATGATGGCGATTTTGCCGTCTCCAACCACGCCTGTGTTTTGCGGCGTTGTCGGACTTGCAGCAGCGGGCCCCTGGGCGGAAGGCACGGCTGGACGTCCAGTCGCCGGCTGTTGGGCGGCGGCGGCTACCGGCGCCAAAACGGCAAGCGCGGCGGCGAATGTGGAAAGGATGAGCTTCATATTTCTCTTCTTGACGTGCGAATTTGTTAAGAGACACGCCGCTTGCGGTTCACCCTCGGTCGGATCGCAGCATGAGTTTTCTCTAATCGCTGGCTTCCAGGAGGTTAAAGAAAATTGGGCGAGTCTAGGCCACCTGCTGGGACGAGGGCATGTTACAAGGGCCGCATTTCGCGTGTCAACACTTATATTTAGCCTTGTTCAGTTAAAACTAAGTCTTAAAGGTAACGGATAAGCTTTTATTGCACCTGTTTGATCTGCAGGTAGTTAGTTTGACCTTGAGGTCCAACTTTAAAGTGTTTTTGAATCCCAAAGGGATCTAAGTTAATAGCCGTGGGCGAGCGTTGCGCGACGCCCACGGAAAATCGGAGTAAGGAATCCCGACCCTGAAGGGGTCAAACATAGCCCGAAACTGTGACCCCTTCAGGGTCAGAACTTTTTTTTCGCTTACCCGTGGGCGTCGCGCAACGCTCGCCCACGGCTATTAACTTGGATCCCTCCGGGATGATGTAGCGAAACCCAAATTGACCCACTATCTGACCTGTACCTCGCTAGACGGCATCTGGCCCGCAAGCTATAATCACGCGTCATTCCCGCACATAAAGCAGCCGTCAAGTGGAGGATCATTGCAAACAGTGACCACGTCGCCTACCGCCTTCCATCTTGCCACGCGACTCGATGAAATTGGCTTTTCCGATATCGTAAATATCCGCAATCGCATAATGAAACTCCGCGCATCCGGAGCGACGGTTTATCAATTTGAGGGAGGAGAGCCTTACATGAACACTCCCGACTTCATAAAATCAGCCATGGTGCACGCCCTTGAAGAGAACCGCACTCGTTACGCTCCGTCCTCAGGGATTCCGGAGCTCCGCACTGCCATAGCGGAAAAACTGCGTGACACAAATCATATCCCCGCGCGCGACACGGATGTCATCGTTTTGAACGGCGGCATGCAGGGATTGTTTAGTGCCTTTCAGTCAGTCGTTAATCCGGGCGAAGAAGTTCTGGTCTTCTCACCTTTCTGGACACCAATAAGGGACCTGATTTCTCACTGTCAGGGAAAGGCGGTTCTGGTGCCAACCGGAATTGCTCGAGCGGAGGGCTTTGAGGAGACGCTTAAGCGTTTTACCGGCAAGCGCACCAGAACCATCTACTACAACACCCCGCAGAATCCGACCGGCGTAGTCTTCACAAGGGAAGAAGCGAAAGCTGTGGCGCGTTTCGCACAAGCTCGCGACCTGATCGTGATCGCCGATGAGGCATATGAGGATCTCGTTTACGACGGTGAGCATTTTTCCATCGCTTCGATCGAAGGAATGTTTGAGCGGACAATCACCTGCTTCACTTTCTCAAAGTCGTATGCGATGACCGGATGGCGTCTCGGCTACACCGTGGCTTGCGAGCCCTGGATGACCGGATTGCGCAAGACCACACTCTATTCGTCCAACGGGGTTTCCACGCCAACACAATGGTCTGGTCTCGCCGCCTTCAACACCAAGTCGAACATTCTCGAAGAGCATCGCGCTGCATATCGCCGGCGCCGTGATTTACTTTTAGCCGGCTTGAATGAGCTGGGATTAATGTGCGAAATGCCCGCGGGCGCCTTCTACGCCTTTCCCGATGTAAAGCGTATCAGCAACGACAGTCGCGAAGCTGCAGAATTCCTGCTCGACCGTGCCCAGGTGGCCACTGTCCCCGGCGTTGTCTTTGGCGAACACGGCGAGGGTCATCTGCGTTTTTCCTTTTCCACATCAATTGAAACGATCGAAGCAGGACTGGATTCACTTCGTCGCAACCTCTAGATGAATTTCGAATTTCGAATTGCGAATTTCGAAGATGAGCGGCTTAATCCTATTAAAGTCAGAGACTAATTCTAACGCCAGACTATCGCTTGCTGGATTTTGCATCTGCGATCCAAATCCGAATTTCGCAATCCGAAATCCGAAATTCTATGAACGAGTTTGATTTTATCGACCGTCTCCGAGCTCAGACGGAAGCCCGCGCAAATCCGTCAGAAATGTTGCGCGGAATTGGTGATGACGCCGCCGTGATCAAACAGCTAACGGGGCGCGACACAGTAGTTTCCGCGGATCTGCTCGTAGAAGATATCGATTTTCGGCGCGACTCTACGCAACCACGTTTGCTCGGACACAAAGCGCTCGCCGTTTCGCTTTCAGATATCGCGGCTATGGGAGCACGACCGCGTTGGGCACTCGTTTCGCTCGCCGTACCGCCAGACACCTGGGCCTCCGATTTCGTCGCTGAGTTGTATGAAGGACTCCTCAGTCTGGCTGACTGCTATGAAGTACGGCTGATTGGCGGCGACCTCTCACGCGCTCCCGGGCAGATTGTTATCGATTCAATCGTAGTGGGCGAGTGCCCTAGCGGGAACGCGGTTCTTCGGTCTGGAGCAAAGCCCGGTGATCATCTGTTCGTTACCGGTTCGCTCGGCGGTTCGGCCGCAGCTCTCCGACTACTTGAGCGCGGCGCCCGCCTCGGCATCCACGAACTAGAAGATCCGGACGTTCGGTCCATACAGGAGCTTCTGATGCGGCATCTTCGTCCCGCGCCCCGCGTCGGTTGGGGTCTTGTCCTGGGTGAAGAGCGACTTGCCTCGGCCATGATTGATATCAGTGATGGTCTGTCTTCCGATCTGCATCATCTCTGCCGTGAGAGCAGGGTCGGGGCCATCCTCGATTCTGAAAAAGTCCCCATTGACTCCCGGGTGGCGGCTCTTTGCGGACGTCGGGCCCTGGATCCACTTATGTTGGCCCTGCATGGCGGTGAAGATTTTGAACTCCTCTTCGCAGTTTCTCCCGAGAATGTCCCGAGGCTGCCCAGCAAAGTTGACGGGCTCGGCCTAACTAGGATTGGCGAGATCAAACCTGAGTCGGAAGGTATTCGCGTATCGGAGGGCTCTCGTCTTTGGGATCTGAAACCTGAGGGTTGGAAACACTTCTAAGAATTTCGGATTTCGAATTTTGCAAACGACGAAATCAGCCGCGGATTAATACGGATCTGAGAAAGTCCAATGCAAATCAGTTTCGGAAGAAAAGAGTGAGCAGATCATGTCGATAAGGAAAACAAGAAAGGATTCACTGACGCTAACTATTGGCCAGGTGAATCATTTTAAGGAAAGCTTTTTCAGATCCCTGTAATCCGCGTAGATCCGCGGCTAATCGATTTCTGAAATTCTTATGCTGAAGTTTCACAACACGCTTTCCGGAAAGATCGAAGAGTTTCAGCCCATTCGTCAGGGCGAGGTGCGCTTCTACTACTGCGGACCAACCGTTTGGGATTACGGACACGTCGGTAACTTCCGTTCGGCAGTAGCCGCCGACATCGTGCGCCGTTACCTGGAGTTTAAGGACTACAAAGTCACTCACGTGATGAACATCACAGATGTCGAGGACCGGATCATCGCTAAATCGCAGGCAGCTGGACTGAGCATTGACGACTACACCGCAAAATATATCGAAGCCCTGTGGGAAGACGCTGACGCGCTCGGATGTAAGAGACCCGACATAGTCCCGCGCGCTACGCGTCACATCCCGGAGATGGTTGATATGATCGAGAGACTGCTCGCCAACGATCATGCTTATAAGTCTGATGGATCGATCTACTACCGCATCAGCTCGTTTCCCGAGTATGGCAAACTTTCGAAAATCAACTTCGCGGGTAACATCGTCGGTGGCAGCGAGCGCGTTGACACAGACAAGTACGAGAAAGAGGACGCGCGCGATTTCGCATTGTGGAAAGAGCCCGCTAACGAAAATGAGCCGAGCTGGGACGCCGCGATCGGACGTGGGCGACCCGGCTGGCATATCGAGTGCTCGGCGATGTCGATGAAATATTTGGGTGAAACCTTCGATATTCACGCGGGCGGCATCGATCTGGTTTTTCCTCATCACGAAAACGAGATTGCGCAGAGTGAAGGAGCCACCGGAAAGCAGTTTGTCAACTACTGGCTTCACTTCGAGCATCTCAAGGTCGAGGGTGAGACGATGTCCAAGTCCAAGGGCAACTACTACACGCTTCGGGATCTGGCTGCAAAGGGACATTCTCCTCGCGGCATTCGCTATTTTCTCTTAAGCGTACCCTACAGCAAGCAGCTCAACCTTACATTCGACGCGTTGCGGGGTGCGGAGAAGACGGTCGAGAGTCTTCGCGATTTTCATGCACGGCTGAGCGAGGCGCGCACTGCACCGGGAATAAACGCTAACCTTCACGAAGCTACCGAGCGCGCCTTGCAAGAGTTTGAGGAGGGGATGGACGACAACCTCAACACTTCCGTAGCACTGGCCGCGATTCACAATCTTACGCGCGAGGTGAACACTGTCCTGGCCCGCAAAAAGTTGGGCGAAGACAACAAGAGCGAGCTGCTCGACCTCTTCAGTCGCTTCGACCTGGTCCTGAACATCTTTGGAAAAGATCCGGCGGAAATGCTCGACAACGAGATTCAGTCGTTGATAGACGAACGTCAGGAGGCCCGCCGCCGGCGCGACTTCGGCCGCGCAGATAGTCTTCGCTATGAATTGGTTCAACGCGGCATCATTCTCGAAGACACCAAGGACGGCGTGCGCTGGAAGCGACGCTAACGGTGTCGCCCAGACTAAGTTGTACGAATGGATGACGTCGCTACCACCACGCGGGTAGCGGGTGGTAAGCGATGCGCGATCTCGGACGGATGGACCTACCGCTACCCCCGCGGGGTGGTACCTAACCCGTTAAGCTGCAGCGGGAGGGATTGCAGCAGTAAGCGGAGTGAAATTGATCTATCCTTATTACGCTTAGCTCAAGTCCGGATTAAGGTTTAGCACATGGACGAAGTGCAGCTGGAAACAGATCGACTCATCCTGCGTATGTGGCGAGAGGAAGATTTCGAGCCCTATGCAAAGATATGTGAAGATGCGGACGTAATGCGCTACATCGGCGGCAAGCCCTTCAGTCGCCTGGAAGCCTGGCGACACTTTGCCTATTTGATCGGACACTGGTATTTGCGGGGCTACGGCCACTGGGCAGTGGAAGAAAAAGCGACTAGTGATTTTGTCGGACGCATTGGCTTTCTCAATCCTGCCGGTTGGCCAGGTTTCGAAATCGGCTGGACACTCGGCAAAGATTGCTGGGGAAAAGGTTACGCTACCGAGGGCGCCCACCGAGCACTTCAATATGCCTTCAACGAGCTAGATAAAGACCATGTCATTAGCCTGATACATCCCGAGAACCGAGCGTCGATTCGCGTAGCTGAACGCCTCGGCGAGATACCCGAAGGCACCGCTGAAGTTCTCGGCATCCGAGTAATCATTTACGGCGTCGATCGCCCTGCCACATGATCAAGTCAATCACCCTTCTTCTTATACTTGTTATTACCGCGCCCATCGCAAAACCGGCAAAGTCCGCGGCGCGGAAACCAACCCGGCGGAAACCGGCACTTTGCTGATCGAGTTTGGAACTCTCAGCAAGCTAACGGGAAAACAAATATTCTATGACAAAGCCAAACGTGCTTTGGTCGAAACCTACAACCGCCGCTCGCCCATCGGGTTGATCGGAACACGGTTCAATGTAGAAACGGGCAAGTGGACCAACACTGACAGCCATATCAGCGCTGAGATCGATAGTTACTACGAATATCTGCTGAAGAGGGTTGCTGTTTGGTGATCAAGATTGCAAACGGATGTGGCTGGAAAGCATTCCGGCAGTTAATAAGTATCTCGCTGACGAATTCGTCCGCGAACGTACCAGCCCAAGCGAGCTGCCTGTTTGGGGACCCCGGGGTAGTCGGCAATCCGGGCCGGAACTCTGGTACGGCCACGCAAACATGAATACCGGCAAACGCACCACTACAACTTATGGTGCGCTGGATGCCTTCTTCCCAGCGGTCTTGGCGCTTTCCGGTGATCAAAATCGGGCTAAACGACTACAGGAGTCGTCGTTCATGATGTGGAAGCAACACGGGATCGAGCCTGAAGAATTCAACTATCGGACCATGGAGGTTGTGCGCGCCGGGCTATCACCTGCGTCCCGAGATTGTGGAGTCAACTTATTATCTGTATCACTACACAAGAGATCCTCATTACTTGCGGATGGGTGAGACGCTTTTCCGGGATTTCGTGACTCACTGCAAGACTGAAGCCGGTTATGCCGCTCTGAAAAGCGTAGTGACCAGGGAAAGACTGACTCAATGCCAAGCTTCCTTTTCGCCGAAACATTCAAGTACTTCTACCTGCTATTCGCATCGCCAAAAACTTTGCCTTTCGACAAGGTGACCTTCAATACTGAGGCGCATCCTGTGAGAAAGACGTGGAAGTAAGCGGGCGGGAAGGTCAAGGTGTTAATGGTGAGACTGGACTCATTTGCCATATATCATTTTCCATTCCGTGCGTGGAGATCGCCAAATTTACAGAACCGAGTAGCTTTGCTCGTCTGCGACGCGCAGATAACGAGATGAAACTTGCAAATAGCCTGCTTAAGCAGTGCCAACCTTAAGCATGTTTCTAAGAAGAGCGGTAGCCACATCGACTGGCCGATCATTCAATCGTCGCTAACGCGCCGAAGTTTTTGGAGCGCTTAAGAACCGACCTTAAAAGACCGGGCTAAATTCAATGTTCGCTACGCGACCCGAACGGCAGCAAAGAGCATCCGTATCAGAGAGGTTTAGGTTTATTGACAGGTATTTCCTAATGATCGATAGTCACTGGCGAATTTCGCAGGATCCCGAAACTACTCGCAAGAACCGATCGCCTGAAAGCAGCAAACCCAGAAGTTTGTGGCTCCTTCAATGCTTAAGAATCGTAGCGATAAGCTAACCGCCACGGAATCCGAACCCGCCGCCAAGCTAGGCATACAGAGTGATGAGACGCGATTGGTTGCGAAGATGCTCGCGATCAAAGCATTGGTTTTCCTTTATGGAGGCCAGAGTTTTCAGGCACTGGCTGATCAGCGCATCGACGGAGTATATGGATGGTTGGAACTTTGGAATCGTTGGGACGCGCTTAACTATCAAAAACTTGCTGTCCAGGGCTACAGTGCGGTAGGCGATATGAGACCAACCATGGTCTTCTACCCGCTATTCCCCTGGACCATCCGGGTCGTGGCGGTAGTCCTAAATGACTATCTCGTTAGTGCCTTCTTCGTCTCGACGCTGGCCTCTATTGCTGCCGGAATCCTACTTTATCGGTTAGTTCAGCTCGATTTTAGCCGGGCAACTGCAAGCCTTGCGGTCTGGTTTCTGTTCATCTTTCCCACCAGCTATTTTCTGCACATCGGATACACCGAGAGTTTATTTCTTATGCTGGCTCTAGGTTGTGTGCTCGCTGCCCGAACCGGGCGTTGGCTGCCGGCCGGTCTCCTGGGGGCGCTCGCGTGCCTCACACGAGCCACGGGTCTGGTTCTGATACCCGCGTTGCTGATTGAGGCTGGACACCAGTATTGGACCACTCGGCGTGTGAATTGGCAGTGGTTGTGCGTTGCTATTGTGCCGCTGGGGTTCGGTGCGTATTTGCTGCTTAACCATCAGGTAGCTGGAGATCCTTTCGCCTTCCTGCCGATCAGGAAGGAGTTTTACTACATCTCCCCGGCACCGCCCTGGACGGGCGTGCGCGAAGCGATTGGCTCTCTGAGTCGCACCCCGGCCCAGGCACAAATTGTCGGTGTCCAGGAGTGTCTGTTTATCGCGCTTGGTCTTGCCTGCACCATCGCGAGTTGGATCAAACTACGTCCGATTTACAGTGTCTGGATGACGGGTAACTGGTTGCTGTTTACCAGTGTGAGCTTCGTCGCCAGCGTGCCCCGCTATACCTTGACGATGTTTCCCATCTTTTTTCTGTTCGCCATACTCGCACGACGACGCCTGTGGCGGGTCATAATCACCGTCTGGTCGCTTCTGTATCTGGCGCTATTTGCCAGTCTATTCGCGTGGGGCCGCTGGGCTTTTTGAGTGGCACTTCCTGATAGCTGGTACTCAGCGATTAGTAGGATGATTCAGGAAAGCCATCGAGACCAAAGACTCGAGATCTTGAGCACACCTGGCTTCCTCACCTGTAGTGGATGTTAGTAAGGCAGGAAATACGACAGAGAAGAGTCCTGTCCTCTCCGCTGTAATTAATAGGATTGGGTATGGTGACGGCTTTATCTGGCAGCGACCGGTCTGGGACTCTCTTATTCTGTCGCAAGACCTAGGTCGAAAGTCGATGGCGGTAAGTGCATCCGGCTTTGAGGTGCGCCTGAGCACTTCAATCTACGCTGAAAGCGTATTTCGGCGTCACACCCAGGTTGTGCAGAATGAACGAGTAGATGTCCGCCGTCGTCTCAATCGCCTTCTTCGTGTTGCTCGCGCCGTGACCTGACTTTGTATCGATGCGAATCAGGACTGGCGCGTCTCCTCCCTGCGCTGCCTGGAGCGCCGCGACGTATTTGAATGAGTGCGCCGGCACTACCCGATCGTCGTGATCCGCGGTTGTGATAAGGGTTGCCGGGTACTTCCCGCCCGCTTTGATGTTGTGGAGCGGCGAATATGCATAAAGCGCCTTAAACTCGTCGGGCTTGTCACTCGAGCCGTAGTCGGCAACCCAGGCCCAGCCGATGGTGAACTTGTGAAACCGCAGCATGTCCATCACACCGACCTGGGGAATCGCGGCTTTGAACAGTTCAGGACGTTGATTCATTACGGCTCCGACGAGCAAGCCACCATTCGAGCCGCCCTGAATCGAAAGCTTGTCTGGAGACGTGTATTTCTGAGAGATGAGATATTCTGCCGCAGCTATGAAGTCGTCGAAGACGTTCTGCTTCTTTAACTTGGTTCCCGCCTCATGCCACTGTTCGCCGTATTCGCCGCCACCGCGCATGTTGGCCAACGCGTAAACGAATCCCTGTTCCAGCAAAGCTAATCGTAGCGAACTAAAAGACGGCGAGTTTGTAATGTTGAAACCACCATAGCCCGTCAACAATGTCGGGTTGTTTCCGTCAAGCTTCAGTCCTTTCTTATGGACAACAAACATTGGGACGCATGTGCCATCTTTGCTCTTAAAAAAGACCTGAGCGGTCTCGTATGCAGTTGACTTGAAACCTGGAATATCAGGCTCTCTGAACAACGATGATTTTTTGGCCCCGATGTCGTACTTATAAATCGTCGGCGCAAAATTGAAAGAGGTAAACGTGTAGAAGACGAACTTACTGTCACTCCGACCACCAAACCCGCCTGTTGCGCCCAGCCCCGGGAGCTTGATTTCATTTTCCAACTTTCCCTCACGGCTATACACGTAGACACGTGACGCGACGTCTTTGAGGTAACTAACAAAAAGCCTGCCACCTGCTGAACTGACGTTCTCCAGAGGCTCCGCCTTCTCCGGTATTACATCTTTCCAGTTCTTCTCCTCGGACGTTTTTGGATCGAAAAGAACCACCCGGCCGTCTGGCGCTTTGTGGTTGGTTTGAATTAGAAATTTGTCGCCTATGTTATCAACTACTGAAAAGCTGTCTTCGCCAATCTCCGAGACGATGGGAGTAAACTTATCGCCGGTTTGTGACTGCTCTCGGAAAAAAAGAGCGTTTCCCTGCTTATTGCCTTCCGAAGTAGTGAGAATCGCGAAGCGTTCATCCTCAGTTGTGTCTATGTTGAGAAACCTCTGCGGATGTTCTTTGTCTTCAATGATGAGCACATCCGCTGACGCCGGCGTGCCCACCTTGTGGAAAAAGACTTGAGTGTTTTCATTCTTGGTGGTGAGTTCCTTCCCTTTTTCGGGAGTGGGATAGCGACTGTAATAAAAGCCATTTCCCGCCCACGAGATACCCGAAAATTTGACCCAGGGCAAAGTTTCGGTGAGCGTCTTCTTCGCTGCCACGTCCATAACGAAGAACTCCTGCCAATCAGAACCGCCTCTGGAAACGCCGTAACCGAGATACTTTCCGTCTTTGGAAAGGGAGAACACTGTCAACCGCGACGTGCCATCGGTGGAGAGTTTGTTCGGATCGATCAGAACTTCCGGCGGGCCATCCAAGCCCTTTTGGACGTACCAAACGCTCTGGTTCTGCAACCCATCGTTCTTGGTGAAAAAGAAATACTCACCTCGGCGTGCAGGCGCAGAGTATTTAGGATAGTTGAAGAGCTTCTCCAAACGGGCTGCGAGCTGCCCACGAAAAGGAATTTTTTCAAGGTAGGCGAAAGTCACTTTGTTCTGCGCTCCCACCCAGACAGCCCTCTCGGGTGAGTTGTCCTCCTCCAACCAACGATAAGGATCCGCGACAGTGGTGCCGTGATAGTTGTCGACATGGTCGATCTTCTTAGTTACGGGATATGACAGCCTGCGGTCGGACGAAGAAGCATCCGTCTTCGTAGACGAAGAACTGGTTGCGGCCGCGGAGAGCTTTTGCCCATCTTGCGCGCCCGCCAGGGGAGCAAGCTGTGAAAGCCCGAGGGCGGAAAGTAATAAAGTTATCAGGGCTAACGGCAGCAAGGGGACGGTCTTTTTCATGCAAACTCCTCTTTCGTTAGATCCAAACTAGAAACTGAAAACTCAAGGTTGGCGAGGACTACTCTAATTGACTCGAGTTCAAAACTGCAAAGCACTGGAGCTCCATAGCTGAGGAGCATTTCCGGCTGCCGCGGTTGTCGCAAGGGATATGACTACCGGCTCGCATGAGATCGGGGGACCCCATTGACAAATAGTGTGATTTAGAATTAGTCTAAATATACCTAGGCCGATGCATTATACAAAAGGTCATAGGGGTACGGTGAATTGATGCCTCAGCGTGACTTTCGTGCAGGTTATTCGCGCCCGGGAAGTTCACCCGACCGCGAACGAGATCTTCGAGCCAGCGCACCTCGCGATAGCTCGTACCCCGGACGTTCGCTTTACGTCCAAGCCCACGCTTTAAGTGGCAATCTCAGTGAAATGAGTACTGAAGCTTTCCACCTGAAAGGAGCGTCATGAAAACCACAGTTCGCATCAAGTTGTTGTTAGGACTTGTCTTTGTACTTGCAGTTACCGCCTCTCTGCTCATCGCCACTAACGCAGGTGCGCAAGATCGAAAACCTGCACCACCATCTTCCTTCATGCCTCTGATTGAAGAGCCGTTTGACGTAGTGTTGAGACGAGATAAGGCCAACAAACCGCGCGTAATGGCGGCAGCAAAGCGTCTGCTCGAAGAACGATATGACTTAACCAGGCGTGTCGACGCTAACACTATGATGACACGCGGTAAGCCGGTCCCGGTCGGGCCAACCGCGCGCCTAAAAGGTGGTCTGACCTGGGAACAACTGGGCCGCATGTCTCCGGATGAGATCAGGGATAAGAACGTCTTTCCTTACCTGCCCCTTCCGCACGTCAACCATCCTGTGGGCGGCATGATCTTCCCGGAGATGCACATCAAGCTGCAGCCCCGGCTGGAACGCTTCGACATGGACTTCGACATCCCTGAACATTTCTTGCCGGAGTTTCCGCCGGCAATCTTTTTGACGACCCGCCCGGATCTAGGCGATGTGTCCAAAGGACAACTCGTAACCGTCAATAACTTCTACGAACTTTTCAATGGTATTCTCAATCCAAAGCAACTCGATGGACTGCGACTGCTTGTAACGCAGTTTCCTCAGCAACAATTCAACGCGACGGCTGATCGCAAAACCGAGCGGAATGACGGCATGGAGGGTGTAACGTGCCTGGATTGTCACGTCAACGGTCACACCAACGGAGCGGCCCACCTCGTGGGCGACATACGCCCGCAGGAGAACCGGCGGCGAATCGAAACTCCGAGCTTGCGCGGCGTAAATATTCAACGGCTGTTTGGCTCGCAGCGCGCCTTGAAGACGGTTGAGGACTTTACTGAATTCGAACAACGCGCGGCTTACTTCGACGGCGATCCGGTTATCGCGACTAAGAAAGGGTTAAACATTCTCGATCGAGGACATCAGGTGCACATCATGTCAGAGTTCCAGGCGCTGATGGACTTCCCGCCGGCGCCAAAACTCAATGTGTACGGGCGTCTCGATCGCAAGAAGGCTTCGGCGGCCGAGGCCCGGGGCGAGGATCTCTTCTTCGGCAAGGCAAATTGCTCAGCGTGTCACACTGCGCCCTTCTACACGGACAATCTGATGCACGATCTAATGGTCGAGCGCTTCTACAAGCCGCGAATGGAAGGTGGGATGATGATTACCAAGCAAGGTCCCATCAAAACCTTCCCCTTGCGAGGCATCAAGGAGTCGCCGCCCTACCTGCATGATGGGCGTTTGCTGACACTAGAAGACACGGTGGAGTTTTTTAATCTGGTGCTTGAGTTGAATCTAACAGCGGCGGAGAAAGCCGATCTGGCCGCATTTTTGAAAGTGCTTTAGGGCAGAACACAGGAGCAGGAGAAAGCATTTTCTATTTTCTATTTCTCACATACAGACATTTGGAAGAGGTTAGAAATTTTGCTGCGAACTTTCACCTCCCAAAGGAGCAAATCAAGAATGAGAAATGACAAATGGAGAATTTGGCCGCTCGCAAACAACTGAGTACGGGAACCTCCGCCAACTCGTCGAACAGTATGTGGCGGCGGCGGGCTGTTCAGCCAGCAGTTGCGACCCTATGCCGGCAAGCTGGGGAGCACACCCCTAACTGAAGACGCCAATTTCAAGAATCTTCTCAGAAGGGCGGGCAGGGAGGATCCTTCAATGAGAAAAACCCAAGACTCATTCTTCGATCGCGTTTACTATCGTCCGGCGATGAAATGGGCGGATACGCAGGGCTTTTCGCTGCCGCTCTCCGCACTAGTCATCTACGATTCTTTCATTCATAGCGGGTCGATTATTTGGGTGATCAGGAACATGTTTCCGGAGAGTCCACCATCCGCTGGCGGAAACGAAAAGGCCTGGACCAAAGCGTATGTGAACGCCCGGCATAAATGGCTGGGTTCGCACCACAGGCCTCCGGTTCGTAACACCGTCTATCGCACGCAGTGTTTCAAGAACGAGATTCAGCGAGGCAATTGGGATTTGAGTCAGTTGCCAATAAACGCAAATGGCATAAAAGTAACTTCCTGATCTGCGTTACATCGACTCCACTTGAAGGACAACTGAGATGAACCTCAAAGGATCAGGGCAACGTTCCTCGGCTACGCCGTACTAGTTGGTTCTTTGCCTTCGATCATTGGCTATTCTCGAAATGGCTCGATACCGCATATTGGCGATGGTACTTGACGAATGGGACTTTGATTGCATTGAAAACCCCAATTGTATTAAAGCGTGTGGTGATCTTGCGGGCTTTTCGCGATTGAGCCACACTGACGGTAGTGGGGATCAGTCTAAAGTTCAAACTTTGGTTTGTGGTCGCGAAACGGAAACCGGAAGGTTAGACTCTAAACTTCCGGAATCAAACTGACCTACTACCTCACTGACGGTGTTCTGGTTCGAACACATATTCCGCCCGCGGAAGTTGGCGTGGGCGGGGCCGTCGTCTGATTGCCAGCAGCATATTAGTGAGAAGCAACCGCCCATCATTTGCAAACCTCTTGCGCTGGTGTCTGCTGCTCCGGTGCCCGGCCTGTGGCAAGGCGTCCATCGTTGAGGCGCCCTTTAGAATAAAAGATCACTGCTCGTCGTGTAGGGTGGTCTTCCAACGCGAGCAAGGGTTCTTTGTCGGTGCCATCCTGGTGAATGTAGTCACGACTGAGGTGGTAATTCTGCTCGCCTACATGGCTTCTCTTCAGGTCATAAATGTCCACTATCAATTTGTGCTGGTCATTCTCTTTCTGATAGCGGTTTTGTTTCCAGTTGCGTTTTATCACCATAGTTGGAGTGCTTGGCTCACCTTCGACCATTTGGTGGAGGGACTACCCAGATCCTGAGAGCGTGGGCACCGATTGAATTCGAAGGTACGTAGGTGGTGTAGTAATTTGAGAGTTAGTTTGTTGAACAAACGATCCACGAAACCACTCGAACGGACACAAAAATGTTGTTAGTGATCCTTAGTGGTATTTCGTGGATCGTTTTTGATTTCCATTCCTACTGAAATAGATACTACCGAGAGGTGACGTTAGCTGGCACACTCATCCTCGTAAGTGGTACTATGCCAACAATCGCCAGGGCCACAGGCCAATCGCAATGTAATCATGTTCAATCCACAGCCTTTGCATCTTTGCCCACTTAAATCTCGCGCGAACCTCTTTGCGGACTAGCTAAACTCACACCAAAGTCTAGGCCCACGGTCGGAAACCTCGATGTCCGGACCATTCCCGTAACACCGCTCTAAAAGGGCGACCGCCTCATTATGAAGGAGATAAGCTATGTCCAGCACAACTATGGCCCCACCGAAGCGTCCCGAGATTAAAACACCTCTACCCGGCCCCAAAGGCCAGGAGATCATCAAGGCAGACGCGCAGTTTGTAACTCCTTCCTATCCGCGACCTTCTTTCATGCTGGTCGCAGAGCGTGCTCAGGGCGTTTGGATTGAAGACGTTGATGGCAACATTTTTCTCGATTGCAATGCCGGCGTTGCCGTCTGCTCGACCGGACACTGTCACCCGGAAGTTGTGGCCGCCATCCAAAAACAAGCGGCAGAGATGATCCACATGTGTGGCACGGATTATTATTATCGTCACATGCCACAACTGGCCCAGAAGCTTGATGAGATCGTTCCCGTCCCCGCGCCCACTCGTACCCACTTTGCCAATAGCGGCACGGAAGCAGTAGAGACAGCGTTGAAGTTAGCGATGCACGCCACCGGGCGCGAGAAGTTCATCGCCTTCTTCAACAGCTTTCACGGTCGAACGCTCGGCTCGCTGTCGCTGACTTCCTCTCGGGCAGCCCAGCGAAGAGGATTCAAGCGCCAGGCTCTCGATGTAGTTCACGTTCCCTACCCCAACGAGTTTCGGAATCCGTTCAATGCCGCGGATTGCGGCGATGGCGGCGCCGGTCAGGGAGCGCTCACTTGGATTGAGGAGCGTCTATTCAAAACGACGACCCCGCCCGACGAAGTTGCGGGGATTGTAGTGGAAGTAGTGCAAGGCGAAGGCGGTTATGTTCCGGCGCCACGTAACTTCCTCGAGGGCTTGCGCAGAATCTGCGATCTGCATGGGATCATGTTGATCGTTGATGAAGTACAAAGCGGGATGGGCAGAACCGGAAAAATGTTTGCCAGTGACCATTTCGATCTCAAACCCGACATTGTTTGCATCGCGAAAGGGATCGGCTCCGGCCTTCCCCTCGGGGTCTGTGTAGCGCGCGCGGATTTGATGGATTGGAAACCGGGGGCTCATGCTTCGACCTTTGGTGGCAATCCGGTTTGCATTGCGGCCGCTCTAAAGACCATCGAGCTGCTGGAAGGCGGTCTGGTTAGAAATAGCGCAGAGGTCGGCAACTACCTGAAGTCCGAGCTTGAGAAGTTAAAGAGAAAGTATGACTGCATTGGAGACGTGCGGGGCATGGGGCTCATGATCGGCGTAGAGTTCGTGGCAGATCGAACGTCAAACAAACCCGCGCCGGAGCTTCGAGATCGTGTTGAAGCGGCTTGTTTCGAGCGTGGCCTGGTAATCCTTGGAGCAGGAACCAATACGATTCGCTGGTCGCCACCGCTTATTCTAACGAAAGAGAACGTCGACGTCGGCGTCGAGATCTTCGACCGGGCAATCGCTGCGTCCCTGTAAATCGAACCGCGCAAGCGTAACGAGCGAGGCAGTAGCCCGGCTGTTAGGGAGGTCTCGGCATGATAGGTGGATGGGCGAGTCGGTTGTTCGAGCTGTCCGCTGAATCTGCGGTCTCTTGAGGAGCCCTCATTAACAGTCGGGCTTCGGGCGGAACTATTGCCCAGATCTACCAGGTCGTGTCCTTATTTATTTCTTCACCTGCCTGTCCATCGGGCAGCCACTGAAATCAGATACGATCCACAAATATCACGAAGATCAATAAACATTTTCGTGCTCGTGAAGTTGTGATCGTTTGTTTCACGAAACCCCCAGGGCGTGCCATTCTATCCCCCCCGTTGCAAGCGCTCCGCAAAAGTCTCTTGACCTTCAGGCAACAACCTCTCTTCCGCAACCGACTCCGCGGCATGCATCATCACCGGGAGGTTTCCTGTCAAAAGCAATTTCCGAAATCAACTCGAGCCGGGGTGTGGATACGTGTAAGACGCGTGAGGGGAAACGCCAACTTTCTTAAAGCGGCGTCTCCCGGGAGGATGGTCACGATTTGCCGGATCCTCTACTGGTGTGTGGTGGGTTGCACAGCGACGAGAGGTAAGCCTTGTGGCCGTCTGTCGGGAAAACGGTCATTAGAATCGCGGGAGAATACGGTCGAGCCAGTTTGAGATGCTATACCCTTCAGCTTGCGGTAGCGCTCAAGAATCGAAGTGACGTACGCACGCGTAGAAGGAATGTTAATTCTTTGAATGAACTCCTGGCCGGACAGAGCCTTACCCCCTTCCGCGGGGCGGTTCCATTCAGCAGCGCGGCTGGGACCGGCATTGTAGGCGGCAATCATGCGGGCTTCAGCATCCGGCGTGTCGCGGTATTGTTCGTAAAACTTCTCCAGGTACCAGCAACCAATCTGAACGTTTCGTTCCGGATCTCGCAACAGACTGGAAGGTTCACTGGCCATCTGCCGTTCGAGTTCGCGCATTCCGGTTTCGGCCGCCCAGTCGCGCCCAACCCCGGCTGTGACCTGCATCAATCCTATCTCGCCGTCTTTGCCAATCTTCCAGGGACTGAAGTAGGTCTCCTCGTAAATGATGCTCCACACTAAGGCAGGATCGAGACGATAGATATTAGCTTGCCGGGCAATCAACCCGTCATAGCGATGGATCCAGTATCGATTGAGGAAGTAAGCTGCGAAAACGGCAGTGAGGATTACGAGACTACCAACAAACAATCGCTTCATTGAGTATGGATTATCAGCCCTATTGCAGGTCCGACTTCTAATTTTTCCTCTTTAGTCCCGACCAGAAACTGGCCGCCGAGCATGAGAGATCGACACCCTCATAACGGGAACGCAGTGCTTGCTCATCCAGCACGTGCCCCTGCAACCAAACTTCCGCGTCCACAGTGGCTCCCGGCGCCAGCGAGTCGCCTCGGAGAGCGCGTTGATTGACCAGGACTTCCAGTTTTATTCGCTCAAGATCGAGATGGATCCAGTAGAGATCACTGCCGGACAAAGGGTTCTTTAAAGGCTTAAACGCGATCACGGTGCCAGAGAGACTCCAATCATTCTCATAGGCAGCGCGCGATGGAGCCGCTTTTTCAAGGGGCATCCAGCGAATCTTGCCACAGCCCTTGCGGACTCGCGCGCGGTAGGCAAGCCCACAAAGACCCACATGTAGTTCCTGCGCGGAAAAGCCGGCAGGCCCTACTTCGGTAAGATTCTGCAACTCGAAGAGGACTTCGCATTCCGTGCTGTCGCGATACCCGTGGACCACAGCTTCGCCCTCTTCATCGTATTCCGTGAGCGCCCAGGGACTAATTGTTTGAATGTAACGCGCACGAAATCCGGGGCGGCAGTCCGCATAGAACACGTCGCCACTCCCCGATTCATAGAGCACCGTCCAAACCTCCAGACCTTCCCCCAACTTCCAACAACGGCCGTGCAGCACAGCGCCACGCCGGCTCAGTTGGGTGGGCTCACCCTGGTCGCCGGCCCGCTCGGCGAGATAGTTAAAGGCCTTCTCACTCGGAACTTCTAATCCAATTGTCTCGAAAGTAGGGTTCATGTTTTGGCAGCGGGCAAAATATGCTTAGCTGGATCAACCTATTTTCCTCAGTCGCTTGCCCTTCTCATGTTTTTGCGCACCTGCGTCCGCTTCCTCTTCCCGCGGCGCCCGGCTCTTGTAGCCACGAATGCGCCTTTCTGGTCCATGTGAAGGACGCACACCCGAACGAACCATTTCGGCAAACAGATCTACGTCGTAGTCCACTTCCCTCGACATCTGCTCACGAATGGTGTGCAGCACTTCCAGAAACTTTGGACGACGATACATAAGACATTTCCGATTTCCGATGTAGCTTTGCTTCGATGGAAGCTCGCATTGGCCAACCGCAATCGCAATGTATCAGCGGCAATTGGCAATCGGCAATCACACGGCTCTCTCCGTTGCTTCCGAGACGAGAAACTCGGGCGTTACAATCATGGGAACGTAAAAACCCGCCGCCGTATTGAACATCCGGATGCGGGCCTGTCGACGAACATTCGCCAGGTGGCCAAAATTCCAGGTCACCAGGTAATCAATCTTGTGATAAGAGGCAATCGCGACGTGCAATGCATCTGCTATGTACTTGCGATGAAATATTCCGCGTGACACATAACCGTCAGCCAGGATGGCTGCTTCATCGGTGAGTTCAGCCTGCTCCAGTGGGGCTATCAGTTTTAAGTATGAAGTTCTGTGAGGATCCGGAACTCGTTCGAGCTCTCGTGAGACCAGCGCCGAGATAACCGTGCGATAGTCCTTCATCTCGTGTTCCCACCAACGGATCGTTAAGTCACGTCGAAAGGGCTCGCCGTTATCGAGGTAAGCGCCGATGACCGAAGTTTCGAGATAGAGACTTTGCTTCATTAAAACCGGGTGTTTCACATCTCTCCGGGTTTAGCGCTCGGGGCAGTCTGGCGGAGTGGTTCCAGCCGAATCACTCCACGACGAAAGTCAAAAGAAACCCGGAAATGCCTGAGAAAGTTTCCTCCCAGAATTCCATCCTGGACGAATCCCGCAGTTTCATTTACCGACTCCAGATCAAGTACCGCCACATTGACCTGTTCCCTGGTAAATGTGCCCAGCATCACCCTAGGCAAAAGCATTGTCTTCACGTCTTCTGCTACCCCTGCAGCGCCGAAGACCCGCAGTCGATTAGGAGTCAGGTAAAGGGACAATTCTTCGAGCGCGCCCAGTTTTTCCGAGATCACAGAAATACTGGCGCCAGTATCGATAATGAAGTTCAGCGGCTTCTCGATGCCCTCAAGATAAACCTCACCGCTGAGGAAGCCACTCGAGGTAGTACGCAAAGGAATCTCCACGGCCTTGGCGCTTAGGGAGTTAAGCGCCGGGGGCAAATCTGCGGCTGGGGGCGTCTGCAAGAGATCGAGGCCACCTGACTGACGCTGACGCACGAGCGTAAAGGTTCGTTCACCGTAATCGACAGCCGTTACAAACTTCGAGATCATCGAGAGGCCGAGATAGCCATCGACGGGGGTCTTGTCATCAAAAAAGCGTCTGATGTAGACGGGCACGTTCTCCACTTTGACTTCGCCAATCTCCAGCGACTCCAGAAAACCGTAGACGATTTCAAACTTACCTCCACCGCCCACAGCACGCGCCAGGCCACCACGCGCTACCGGATGTATGCCAAGTCTGTTGGCAGTCTCATCTGAAATTACAGACATGCCCGAGCCGGTGTCCAATACAAAGCGGAGCGGACTTTTTTGCCCGTTCACCCGGACCGTCAAGATTGGGCGGCTATCGAACGATTCGAAGGAAACGACCGTGGTGCCGCGACCGGAAGGCACATATAGCGAGCCCTGTCTTCCGAGGTACCGCAAGAAGTCGATCAACCCCCTGATACGCGCGCGGCGATCCGCATCAGTCTTGGGCGCGATCATCAAAAAACGGTCGTATGCGTCAGCGGCTTCCTTGTACATCTCGCTGCGCGCAGTCGCCTGGCCCAGATTGAAGATGAAGTCGGGCTCGTCGGGTGACAAGCTTACCGCTCGCCGCAAACCTCGAACACATGGATCTAAGCGGTTCTCATAAAAATCAACCATCGCCAAGCCGGCTACCGCCAGAGAGTCGTCTTCCTTAATACTAAGAGCGGTACGAAACTCTTCGACCGACTCACGAAAGTTTCCAGATGCCAGGATCGCATGGCCCAGCAAGGCGTGCCCTCTTGCCGAGAGCGGGTTCGACAGAATCACTCTAGCTGCCTGGTCGTACGCGTCTTGAAGACGCCTTTGCTTTAAAAGTGTAAAACTCAAACCAAGCCTGGCATCCTGGTCCTGAACGTTCTTGCTCAATATCTCGCGAAAACTCTTCTCCGCCAGATCGAAGTCACCATCGCGAAGTGCTTTCTCAGCCCGATTTCTGGTCTTTTTATCGCCAAGAGTGGCGGCGGTTGCGGGCGCTGGAGGACCCAGAGAAAAGACAAAGGCGGCCACAATTCCGACCGTCAAATTACGGGCTAACCTGGTAGAGCCAAAACATTGCATGAAACCATCCTCGAGGTAGAACTGTTGAGTTAATCCTACGACTCGTCGTCATTCTTTCGAACGGTTACTATTTCAAAACTTCGCCTGTTTTCATCGACCATAAGACCAGGTCTAGTTCATCGAAATCGATCCCTACATCGCGGGCAACGCCTTTCAGTCTTTCCTCAATCTCCAGGTAGCGCGCCCTGGTGCTCGGAGGCTTGGAGGATTCGACGACCTCCAGATCCGCAAGACAACGCAGCACATGCTTGTCCAAAATGGCATGGCCCATCAACCCTATATTCCGCAGAAAATGGCTGGATTCCTTGTAGCCCAACCCTTTGATCCGTTTCTCCCGAGCCAGCCAATCACGACGCTCAAACGGATCCGAGAAACTCTCGAGCTGCAGGCGCAATCTCAAACCGCAATGCTCGCGCAGATATTTTCGGGCTATCACAATGTAGCCGGGTCGCGACACTGGAAAGCGATGCGCGCCCGCCTTCTTGAGGGCCTCGGTCATTTCCGCTTCCGCGCCGTTCCACAGCAATGGTCGGACCGCTTCAATGGACTTTAATCCCATCCGAGCCGACGCGCCGGCCGTAAAAATGCAGAATACGAGTTCTTCCCAAAGTCGCGCGTCCGATCCATCGCGCCAGACTTCTTCAAACTCAACGAGTCTCGCTCGAATCTCTCTTCTTCGTGCCTTGTGGGAGGCGCGTATGCTTTCAACTGTAACGGGCTGATGTTCGCGCACTATGATTTGTCAATAACGGGATTTTAGGTGGCCGCTTCTCCCATTGTCAACGCTATCGGACTTAGCTCCTAAGGAAGTAAATAGGAATTCCTCGGGGCCTATTGACAAAGCATGCAAGCGGTGGTTGACGCTGGACGCAAAGAGCCTCGCTTTCCACCTGGTTAACGGTGGGAGGAGGTCTATAGCACCGACCTCGACCACCCTCCGGCTCCGTTCGGAGGATCGTAGAGTATTTGAAGATAACCGCTTAGTTGCGTTCCACTCCTCCGAACGGAGTTGATCGGCGGTTGCGTTCGAGTCTATACACATCTCACTCCTAAGGAGTGAAAACCCCAGTTATCGATAAAGCCCACCTTGCGGCCTACGAATTAACTCCAAACAATGCGCCGCGATCCGGCTGGCTTTTTTTTTTCGACACTCAGATAGAAAAACAGGGCATAATGAGAAGGTCGCTAGCAAAGCGGCTTCTAGTGTGGGAAAGCCTCGATGGCTTTTAGTCCAATCTGCCAGTAAAATACCCTCGTACATCCTGGTCGAGCCCGAGCGCATCGAATTGACGCTCCTCACACGCTGGCAAATTATCCCCAAAAACGAACGTGTTAATGAATCGCTCGGCTTGCGAGCACTATGGAACCAATGAAGAAGTACGCAACATCGCTCCCCGTATTAGGTTCATTGCCGATTTGCAATTGCCAATCGCCGATTGGAAGAAACTTTTTGGAGTCACTACCTCCTTGCCTCGACCTACTATCAAATACCCGTTTCTTAAATCGGCAAACGGCAATTGGCAATCGGCAATGGCCACGGATCCTTGTTGCTCTTCTCGTTAGCCTCGTTTGGTTGCAACAGCCGGCAATCGTAGGTGCGCAGACGCCGCCTGAGGAGATCCCCAAGCCTCCTGTCTCGACCAGCGCTCCAACCGTTCCGATACCTCAGTCTCAAATAACCACTGACCAAGCGGCAAGTGCCCCGGCTGAATCGCAAGTTACATATGGCCTTCAGGGCGTGTTGGTGGAATCGCTTGATGGGAAAACAGTCGCGGCGCAGTCGGCAGAGGAAAATTTCAATCCGGCCTCTGCTATCAAACTTGCCACGGCCCTGGTCGCACTCAAGAGCTTCGGCCCACAGCATCGATTTACTACCGGCATCTGGATCACCGGCACGTTTGATAAAGTTACCGGGACCCTCACCGGCAATCTCTACATCTCCGGCCGGGATCCGTCGTTTCACTATGAACATGGCGTCATGATTGCCCGCCAATTGAACACATTGGGTATCCGCACGGTTACCGGGAACCTGGTAGTCGCCCCGGGTTTCACAATGAATTTCAACTGGTCGGCAAGGCGATCCGGCGAACAGCTTTACGACACGTTTGATTCAACCCTGAGGCCAGGTGAAGCGAGCCGAGCCTGGCTATACGAAAGAACGGCCCTCGGTGACCATGCGAGCCTGCAAACCGTCCCCAGCGTGGCGGTGATGGGCGAGGTCGAGGTGAATCCGGTCGCGGCCGATGCGAGACTCGTTCTGTCTCAGAAATCGAGCAAACTTGTCGACATCCTCAAGGTCCTTCTCTGTTACTCAAACAACTTCATGGCTGAGCGCCTGGGTGATTCAGTCGGCGGGCTCCAATCCGTGCGACGCCAACTCACAAACTCGCTGGGCCTGTCCTCCAGTGAGTTTATGATTTCCTCATTGAGTGGATTGGGCGTTAACCGCGTCAGCCCACGAACGATGATGAAGATCTTCAGAGCGTTGCGTGAAGAGCTGCGGAAAAACAAACTCTCAACTACTGACATTATGCCGGTCGCCGGCATTGATCCCGGAACACTTCAGGATCGCTTCACGGGCCCGGCGTGGCGCGCCAGCGTAATTGCTAAGACAGGCACACTTATCAGGACCGACGGCGGAGTCAGCTCCTTGGTGGGCCAGATGAAAACGGCGGGAGGCGAAACTCTTCTGTTTGTGATCATGAACCGGCAGGGAAGTGTTTTGAGGTTTCGCTTGAACCAGGATTATCTGGTAATGCAGATCCAGAATTCGCGCGGCGGTCCAAAAGCCTTCGACTATAAACCGCATTTGTTAGCGATGAAACTGGCCGACATCCAGAGCCTTCCTTCAGCCGGCGACGAGTATGAGCCGGCCTTGAAGGGCCCCGTCACCTCCCCCTAATACGGTTCGACAAATCAAAAGTATTGCGCCCCGGCGATCCGAAGATCTCCGGGGCGCTTTACCGTCCGGCCCGCGCGCAGCGTGCGGCACCATGCGCGAGCGGACGATCCTTGATTACCTGCCTTAGCTCTCCGTTAATCGAAATATCTATCTGATCCTAAAAGCCGAAAAACCTTGAGAATTCAGAACCGGTAGGAAGAATTCCTTCTATAAATTTCTGAAAGTACTAATTCTGGTGGGATGTGTCGCTAGGAGGTTCGCTTCCGTGGCTGTCACCGTAGGTAACTGTCTGGCGAAGTTTATCCAAAACAATCACCAGAAACTGGGCGATTTGACGAGGGGTTGTTGTTGGCATGCCTGTTGCTAAAGAGTTGATCGCGAGGTCGTGAACCTTTAGGCATTCGGAGGAGAATGCAGAAAATGAAGCATCCGGATAGCGGCAAGCCGGCGTGGCTATTTATCTGTAATTCGTAAGCAGTTCGGCCCGGCAGATTCTCGGCTGGTCAATCGAACCTCGCGATTCTTCTTTAATCACCTTCGCATAGCGTCAAGCATCGGAACGAAGTCTTTCTAATTTACGCCAATGGCTGTGACACTCGGTCTGGAGATGGAAATGACGAACACGAAAAGATCCAAAGCTGAGGTACAAGCGAGGAAAATCACCCGAAGCGACAATGGCTTTTCTGTCTTAGAAATTATTATCGCGGTTACGGTAATTTCTATTCTGACGGCAGGGAGCGTTATTGGAATTACGCGCGCGCGCGCCAGCATGCGTCTGTCTGGTGCAGCACGGGAATACGCGGCCTACATCGAGAAGGTACGAGTGAACTCGATCCGTCGTCATGCCGACGGGGCGAGCCAGTGGGCCAGCGTCACCATTAATGCGGGTAGCACTAGCTATAATGTAACAATGGATTTTGACGGAGACGGAACCATGGAAACGCGGACCATCCCGCTGCCCGATGGAGTTAGTTTCGACACCGTGGAGGCGATTGCCTTCGATTGGCGCGGACGCACCGTCAATACCATTGGTGCTATCGTCTCATTTAACGCTCAGACCTCCATTACGCTTAGAAACAGCAACGATTCGGTTTCGGTCGATGTAACAGGCTCTGGTGACGTTACAATCGATAGTTTGGTGTTTGATGATGCAGTTCCGGTAGTAAACCTGAATGTTACGGACCTGGCCACAGGCGCGACTCCCACACCGACACCCACTGGGTCACCTACTCCAACGCCAACACCAACGCCGACTCCAAATCCCACACCAACGCCAAATCCCACACCGACGCCGAGTCCAAATCCAACACCGACTCCAAATCCCACACCGACGCCAACGCCGGCGCCTACTCCGACGCCAACGCCGACATCGGCGCCTTGCGCCATCTCGGCTACGCCATCCTCCATAACAATAAATGAGGGCGCTACGACTACAGTTCAGATCTCCCACAATGGCGCGAGCAGCCTCGCGATCACTGGTAGTTCCGGCTCACCGTCAAAACTTCAGGTTACCCCGGCAACCGCGCAGACAGTGTCGGCGGGGGGTACAGCGACCTTTA
>JACCUI010000119.1 GCA_013811945.1 Pyrinomonadaceae bacterium
GACATCTGACCGCCAAGTTCTTCTTCTTCACCCTCGCCTATTTGACGAGCTCGCAAGAGAGTTGACATCGATATGGTGCGTCGCGACTCACAACCAGTCTTGCTTCCGCGGTGGTGACGGCCTGATCGGGTCGTCTCTAGTCTTGTCTGCTTTCGCGGGGAGAGTGGAAGAATCTGTAGAGTTCGACATTGTCTGCCGGCCTACTGATTCAGCGGCAGGCACTGGCTCGATCATCGGCTCCGGAAACTCTCTGTGTTGGTTCTCTAAGTTCAACACCGAGTTGTCCTCGATTTGCTCCGACGCTGCCCCCCCAGTCTCAAGATGAGATTCTTCGAACGCGACCTCGCGCTCCCAGGTGCGTTTAAAATCCTCCGAGGCCTTGCGAAACTCGGCAATGTTTTTCCCCAAAGAGCGGCTCAGCTGAGGCAATTTCCGCGGACCAAAAAAGACAAGGGCCATCACCAAAATGAAAAACAGCTCAGTGCTACCGAGTGAATCGAGGATTAATAAGAGGAACATTACTTAGGACTACCTTGCAGCGGAGTCTTCAATTGCCGATATCCAATGCCAATTGCCAATTGGAAGAACGATCTGTAACCACACTGTAATGAGTCGGTTAACCGGAATGCATGCTTTTCAATTGGCAATCGGCAATCGGCAATCATTGAGGCCTGCGTTAATGCGCCAGGCACACCTGGCTGCGGTTAAAGCATACAAGCTCTACCGCAATGTCGATTGTAGCGCGTTGGTTGGTAAAGCAGAAGGCAGTAGAACCAAGCCCATCCTGAATGCCAGCGATCGTGACAGCGTAATCACCTGCTGGCAGCACAGCGGACAGCCGCGGCTGTGCCAACCGGTGGGTTGTTGATTCGGGATGTCGGTTTGTTTCTCTTTGTCATACCAGCTATGCGATCATCAATTCGGCTTCGCCGCCCGATGTGAGGAAACGGCTATGCCCTTCCGTCAAAGCCGCTCTTAATGAGTGGGGCTCCGCCCCGGCGGGCGTAGCCCCGAAAACTAAAAGTCAGCTGACGGCGGGGCATAGCCACCGCCTCACATCGGGCGGCATAGCCCGTAGGGGCGAGGACAGGCCAGTTTCGCATCGCTTACTGCGAAACTGAACCACCACCAAAAAACCTAATCATGTCTGAGAAGGTTAGACAAGATCGATGGGAACAAGCAGCGGCGCTTCTTGAGAAGTTCGGTGAAGTTGCTGAAGCCATATCCGCCACCACGAAAAAACTAGAAAAGGCTGCTTTACTGGGAAACTATTTCAAGGAGCTAAACGACGCAGACCTCACCCGGGCTGCGCGCTACTTCGCAGGCCATCAATTTGCGCTGAGTGACTCACGCACTACCAACGTCGGTGGAAGCACAATTAGCCAGGCTCTGTGTCAGGCTACCGGTCTTAGCATGGAAGATCTGGCACCGCGCTATGTCCGTCTCGGCGATGCCGGCGAGACCGCATATGAAGCTGTCAAAGAAGCAAAGCACGGCATTCACCTGCCTGCTATTACGCTGGCGGAGATTGAATCAATAATCACCCGCTTGAGCGAAACGCGGGGAACCAGGAACAAGACGGCTTTGCTGGCCAGTGTGATTCATCAGGCAAGTCCGCTGGAGGCTAAGTACCTTGTGAAGTTGCTTGCAAGTGACCTGCGAATTGGCCTGAAAGAGGGGCTGGTCGAAGATGCCCTGGCCCGATGCTTCGCCAGGCCGCTTTCAGATGTGGCTCATGCGAACATGCTTCTCGGCGATATAGGCGAGGCGGCGGTTCGTGCCCGGAATAGTGACTTGCGCAATATCGAGTTGAGGCTCTTTCATCCGATCAAATTCATGCTGGCAACGCCGGCGGCTGACCTCTCAGACATCGCCCGAACAATGCCCGCAGAGTTTTTTGTCGAAGATAAGTTTGACGGAATTCGAGCGCAGGCGCACGTGAAGGACTCGCGGATTGCGATCTACTCTCGCACGATGGACGAGATCACGCACCGATTTCCCGAGCTAATCGAGCCACTCAGAGATGTGCCAACGGATGTGGTTATTGACGGAGAAATCGTACCGGCACAGGGCGAACGGATCTTGCCCTTTAGCGAGCTCCAAAAACGACTGGGCCGGAAGACCATCGGCAAGGATCTGTTGAGCAAAGTGCCAGTAATTCTGGTGGCTTACGACTTGTTGTACGCAGATGGTAGGGTGTTGATCAATGAATCTCTCCAGGAGCGGAGGGAGATCTTGAATAGGCTCGTCCCGAAGCAAGGCACAGTCCGTCTCTCCATCGCAAAAAGGTTTAAGGCAGTCGCCCCGCTCGACGACGAATTCACGAATGCCCGCGGGCGAGGTAATGAGGGCCTGATGATCAAAAGTCCCGCGTCGTTGTATAAGCCCGGTCGGCGCGGCCGGGACTGGTTGAAGTTGAAGCGTGCAATATCGACTTTGGATGTGGTGGTGACAGCCGTCGAAGTCGGGCATGGGAAGCGCCGGCATCTGCTGTCTGACTACACCTTTGCGGTGCGTCGGTCGGGCCAAAACAACGAATTGCTCAATATCGGGAAGGCTTACTCCGGGCTGACGGACGTAGAGCTGGCGGAGCTTACACAATGGTTCCAGGCGCACACCCTGCAGGAGTTTGGACACGGAAGAGTACGCCTGGTGGAGCCCACAATTGTGATTGAGGTAACCTTTGATAGGGTCCAGGAGTCGAAAAGGCACAAGAGCGGCTACGCTCTGCGTTTTCCACGGATTCTTCGAGTGCGAACTGACAAGAACCCTCAGGATGTCGACACACTGGAGACCGTTCAGCGGCTGGTTGAGGCAAACCAGTCACCCGACCCTGCCCCGGAGGACGCTCGGTCGTCCTGAGACCCCCAGGAGGTGGAATTTGCAGACAGCTGCACCCTCCTCTGGCGAGCCCTTGCTATTGCGTTTGCAGGCAGGATAGGGGTAGGATGCAACGCACGCTGCCGCCTTGCCCGGGGCTATTTGAAATCCGGTAACTCTTTGCACACAAATATAGAACCGCGTGCATAGGCGCGGAAGTCGAACCAATGGCGGTCGGGTCTTAGCTGTTCTCCGTCCTCAGATTAGCTTTACTTCTCAGATAACTAACGAGAGCAAAGCTAAGTATAGGTTTATTGCACAGCCGGGCGTGCCAATTTGTCCCTGCTCTGCCGGCGGTGGCGGCGGCGGAATACCAGGGGTGCCGATTTGTCCTGCCAAGGCGGGAACTATAAGTATCAGGGTTAGAAACGTGGCCGCCAGTGTTGATTTCATCTTACTCATCTCGGTCTCCTAAGTTTGTTGCGGTGTGGTAAAGCCCAGTCGGATACGAAGATTGGGACCAACTGGAAGGTCTTTAACGATGCGCATCATAACCGCCCGGGAAAGGTCTTGCAAGGAATCTGACTAAATCACAAAAGGAAGGCCCTCATATGCAGTTACAAGAACACATTGCATTCAGAGAAAGCGATTTGGTTGCCAATCTTAGCGAGCGCGTAGAGCTTCTTTGCGCGGAAGCAGGAGAACTGTCAGAAGCGGGCGAAATTGAAACAGCCCGATCAACTATAGCGGAATTCTGGGATCGCGTGGGAGAGCGGCCCCGGCTCGACGGCTTGGACGACTCCGCGCAGGCTGAATTACTCCTACGCGCCGGTGCTCTTTCGGGCTGGATAGGAAGTGCGCAACAGATCTGGGGTGCGCAGGAAGCCGCGAAAGATCTGATTTCTGAAAGCGCGACCATCTTTGAAAAACTCGGGCTGGACGCCAAGGTCGCCGAAGCGCAGATAGACCTGGCCATCTGTTACTGGCGCGAAGGCGGATACGATGAGGCGCGGGTTACGCTGCAACAGATCCTGCAGCGCTTGGGAGATCAGCCCAGCGAACAAAAACTCCGAGCGCTACTTAACTGCGGCCTCGTGGAGAGATCTTCGCTCCGCTACCATGACTCACTCCGGATTCACCGAGAAGCAGCTTCGCTTTTTAACGAAAGCGGCAATCACGCGCTCAGGGGCAAGTTCCACAATGAGTTTGCGACGGTGCTCACGAATCTTGGTTTGTCTGAGCGACGAGAGGATTATATAGATCAGGCGCTGGTTGAATACGCCGCAGCTAGTTTTCATTTTGAACAGGCGGGCCACAAACGTTTTCTAGCTGCTGTCGAGAACAACCTCGGATTCCTGTTCGTCAGTCTTGGCAGATTCGGTGAAGCAAATGATCAACTGGATCGGGCGCGGTCGCTTTTTGAAGGACTTAAAGACAGGGGCATGGTTGCGCAAGTCGATGACACGCGAGCAAGGGCCTTTATCGATCAGGGACTCTACGCAGAGGCTGAGGCAGTAGCCGGTCGATCCGTGCGAGTACTGGAGGAAGGCGACGAACTCTCATTGCTGGCTGAGGCTTTGACTACGCACGGAAGAGCGCTGGCCAAGCTTGGCAACGCTCAACTTGCACACTCCAAGTTCGGCGAAGCACTGAACACCGCACAGCGGGCCGGTGATCCGGAGAGTGCAGGGGTCGCCGTGCTGAGCCTCGGCGAAGAATTGGCCGATCATCTGCCGTACGGTGAGTTGTGCTCTTACTATCGAATTGCAGAGTCTCTCCTGGCTGAATCTCAGTATCCAGAAATTAAGGTACGGCTGGGAGAATATGCCCGGCGATTGATGGCGGTGCCGGTGGCACATCCCATCGTCGAGGCGCCAGTTAGGCATCAGACAAACGGGAAAGGTTCAGCTAAGGAACACGCAGTCGTGACTTCCGCATTCACGAATTCCGGGCCGGACGGATCACTAGAAGGGTTGGTGCTTAATTACGAGGGCAATCTCATCAGGAGGGCTCTCGAGTCATCCGGAGGGAGCGTCACACGTGCAGCGCGATTACTGGGGATCACGCACCAAGGACTTGCTTTCATTCTTAATGGCCGGCATAGGAATCTGCTCTCCGTGCGCACTCCCGTTAAGCCGCGCAGACGATCCATCATACGTTACCGGTAATCAGGAAGCCTTCTCTCACTTTGAGCGGCGTTCGTTTCATGGGAAGCAACGTCGCTCCTCTGTTTGAACTCTAACCCCAGCGAATACATCGTGTTCATGAGCTTTTCGAAATACTTCTTTGCCACAAGTCTGGCACTCTCCATCTCTGCGGGTGTTGGGGGGCAGACTCCCCGCAGAAAAACGACTGCTCGTCCCGCTGCTAAGGCTGTGTCGCCGCAGCCCACTCCGGAATCGGCAAACCGGCCCTCGCCTCCCAGAGAGCCCAAGGCGCCCATAGCTTTGGCAATTGTGAACGGGCAGACTATTACCACAGCAGACATCGATCCCAGGGTGAGAGAAGAAGTTGAGAGTCTCGAGGAACGAATCGCCGATACGAAACGGCGCGTGCTTGAGCTTCAAATCAACACCGAGTTGCTCGAAATCGAAGCCAGGAAACGCAAGGTGACGTCGCAGCAGTTGTACAACCTGGAGGTCAGCAAGCGTGTTCCCAACCCTACGGAATCCGACATCAAGAAGTTCATTGACGATAACCACGATCAGATAGAACAGACTGATGAGACCAGCCTTCGCCCACGGGTGATATCTTTGTTGCGGGCGACCCAGGAAGCGAGAGTTTCAGAGGAGTTTGTGCGCCGGCTCCGCACTGCCAGTCCGGTCATGATAGGCGTGGATATCGACTCACCTAACCTTAACCCAGCCGCGGTATTGGCTACGGTAGGTGGTAAGCCCATCACAGCCGGCGTAATCATCGAGAGACTCAAGCCGGCAATTTACAAAATGCGTCTTAGTGTTTATGAAAATGAGATTGCGGCTCTGGAGAGAACTGTAAACGATGTGCTATTGATTGCGGAGGCCAACCGCCGGAATGTGCCGCCCGAGGTGATCGTGCGCACTGAGATCAGCGATAAGTCGCACCCGCCTACCGAAGCTGAGGTCGTGAAGTTCTATGCGGAAAATAAGACCCGAATTGGTAGAGATCTAAACTCGGTTCGTAACCAGCTTGCTGAGTACTTGCAGGAACAAGGGCGGCAACAACTGGAGCGAACGATGTCTGAGAAGCTTCGCAAGGGAGCCCAGGTTCGCTTGCTGATTTCTGAACCGCAAGCGCCGACTCAGGCCATCAGCACCGACGATGACCCCAGTCACGGTGTGGCAACCGCACCGGTTACCATCGTCGAGTTTACCGACTTCCAATGTCCTTCCTGCGCCGCGATGCATCCAGTGCTGGAAGAGGCGCTGAAATTGTACGGCAACAAGATGAGGTTGGTAGTACGCGATTTTCCCCTCGCGATGCATGCTAACGCGCGCAAAGCTGCCGAAGCGGCAAATGCGGCGCATGCCCAGGGCAAGTTTTTTGAGTTTGCCGCACTACTCTTCAAACGGCAGGACGCTCTGGACGTTCCTTCGCTGAAAAAATATGCATCCGAACTCGGATTGGACCGTGCGCGTTTCGATGCAGCGTTAGACGGTGGAACCTTCGCCGCCGAGGTGCAACGCGATATTATTGATGGTGAGATATATGGGATCGACGGTACGCCTACGATCTACGTTAACGGCGTGCTTCTGAGAAATCTTACCGCTGAGGACCTGCGTGCGGCGATCGATCGTGCCCTTGGCGTTACTTCTACGACAAAGACTCCCACCAACTAGAATCTGAGAGTCCGGTGGCAAGCTCACTTAGCAGGCCGCTATAAAAGGGTGAACCATTCTCAGTAATAAAAGACGATCCAAAGCACACGAAACGACTCGAAATAAGGTCTCTTTTCGTGCCGCTTCATGTCAATTCAGGGATCGTAATTAGTTTTATCCGCCTGTTAGGGAGATATGAGGGGACATAGATGGTCTCACTGAAGACTAAACACCTCAAGCGATACAAAGATGTAGCAATGTTGCTGGTTAAATACGGCCGCTCGGATCTGGTTAAACAGGCGGGGCTGGACGACAGCATTGAGCTTGATGAAACCAAGTTTGAGACTGCGATGCCCAAAGCTGAGGAACTGGCGGCCGACCTCGAAAAGCTGGGACCGACATTTATCAAGCTGGGTCAATTGCTCTCCACGCGGGCCGATCTATTGCCAGCTCCTTACCTCGAGGCGCTTTCACGGCTCCAGGATCAGATCGCGCCATTCACGTACGAAGAAGTGGATCGCATCGTATCTGGTGAACTCGGGGTGCGCATCTCCAAGGCTTTCGCGGAGTTTGATCCGCAGCCACTCGCGGCCGCTTCCCTCGCCCAAGTCCATCGCGCTCACATGCGCGATGGACGCGCGGTGGTCGTCAAGGTTCAAAGACCAGACATCCGCAAGCAGATCGTCGAGGATTTGGAAGCGCTCGAGGAACTCGCCCAGTTCATAGACGCTCACACAGAACTGGGAAAGCGCTACGAATTTGGAAATATGTTGCTGGGACTGCGCAAGAGTCTGTTGCAGGAGCTTGACTTCAAAACCGAGGCCAACAACCTCGTGATGTTTGCGGAGAACGTTAGAGAATTTGAGCGCATTATCGTTCCCGAGCCGGTCCTCGATTACACGACCTCACGCTTACTCACGATGGAGTACATTCCGGGAAAGAAGATTACCGACGTCAGCCCGCTCCGTCTCATGGAAATTGACGGTCCAGGTCTCGCCGATGAACTGTTTCGCGCCTACATGAAACAAATTCTGGTGGATGGTGTTTTCCATGCAGATCCTCATCCCGGCAATGTTTTCCTGACCGATGATAAACGAATAGCCCTTCTGGATCTGGGAATGGTAGCTCGCTTGATGACGAGCTTTCACGACAACTTACTGCGCTTGTTGCTGTCGATCAGCGAAGGGCGCGGCGAGGACGCAGCCGAGACCGCGATCAAAATGGGCGAAGCAAAGCCCGGGTTCAACAGAGCAGAGTTTGTACGCAGGGTTGCGGATTTAGTCGCAGACAACGCTGACTCCAATCTGAGCCGCATCGATGCGGGGCAGGTTGGGCTGGAGATTACGAAGATCGCTGCTGACTGCTGGTTCAGGCTGCCCTCGGAGTTCACGCTGATGGCCAAGGCGTTACTCAATCTGGATCGCTCTGTCTACACGCTCGATCCCGACTTCAATCCGAATGCCGTCATCCGTCAACGCGCAACTGAGATCCTGCAGCGGAACGTGCTGAAGAGCCTGGCCCCCGGGAACCTGCTGAGCGGTGCGGTCGAGGTAAAGGAGTTTGTGGAGAGACTTCCCACGCGCGTCAATAGAATTCTGGACGCAGTAGGAAATAATGAATTGAAGATTAAGATCGACACAATCGACGAAAAGGTTGTACTCGAAGGACTGCAAAAGGTAGCTAACAGAATTTCACTGGGTCTCGTGCTGGCCGCCCTGATTGTGGGAGCAGCGATGCTGATGCGAGTTGAAACATCGTTCCGTATTCTTGACTATCCCGGATTTTCCATGATTTTTTTTTTAATTGCCGCGATCGCTGGTATCGCCCTGGCGGTCAGCATTGTGATGAACGATGTCAAAGCCCGTAAAAGAAGTAGAGACCAATAACTCGTACTTTCCAAGAATTATCGCAAGTTAGCGTCCAAACCATCGTTCTTTTCCTGGCAGTCTGCTGAAAAACGTCTTGTGGCGCCGCTTTGGTATGACGTTCATGAGTAATTCGGTCATACCTACGAATTCAGTCGCGCGCGGCCAGGCTGTTGGAATGAATGCGACAGCGCTGAATTCTGGCGGTCTTCACCTGACACGTCGCAAAGCGCCGCACTGCAAAGCCGTAGCGGCGTTCTGCGCAGTTTTCAGCAGCCTGCTAGACTTCAGCGACGGAAGTAATATGAATCACCTAACGATAATTTTAGCCGCCTTGCTGCTTTTCATGGCGATGTCTTTTCAGAACGAGTCGTGTTCAGGCAAGCAGCAGACGGTTAACACCAAGTCGCAGAGTGTTAACATTAAGAAGGTTGCGGTCCAAACGGAGGCTCGCATGACTAAAGGCACCTGGGGTGGAAACCACATTTCCATGGAAGTAACCGAGGAAGGCGCTCAGATTGAGTATGACTGCGCGCACGGGACCATTTCTGAGCCGGTTAAAATCGACAGTCACGGAAAATTTTCAGCCAAAGGCACTCACGTTCGAGAACGCGGCGGGCCAATACGTGTGGGCAGTGAGGAAAAAGGCGAGCCGGTTATCTATTCTGGCACCACCGACGGAAAGACTGCGACTCTTACGGTGACAAATTCCGCCACCGACGAAGTCATAGGAACCTTCACGCTGACCCTCGGGAAAGGGAGTCGCATTACCAAGTGTCTTTAAGTATAAAACCCTTATTTAAGCCTCCAGTGGCGTTCGCCGGGGTCTCGGCCCGCGCTGATTGTTCACCTTGCACGACGGTGAGGACTTGAAATGGCTGGTGGAGCGGTGCCCACAGGCCTCTCTTTAACTCTTTGCTTCGTTGGAATTTAATCTCTGCGGAAGGTTCCCATCCAGATGCCTACCGTGACTGCGTCTCTAAAAAGGGTTTCTCACTTCCGTTTCGGGTCGGAATAAAAACGAAGGTCTGGTAGCCGCAATGACTACCAGCCCCTTCCCTTAAAGTCCCCTGACGGAATGAACCGCACGTCAACGCGTCGAGGGCACTTGCTTCACTCGCGCTTTGAAGACGGCAAGAAAAGAAAGGGCTGGTGGTGCACGCGCGCCGCCAGCCCTTTTCCCATTACGCTTTGACTGCCTACAGCGTCAGAAAGCGAGAAGACTTGAGCGCGGGCTCAGGTCCAGCGCGTATCAGACGCGCCACCTCTCTTCCCTCTTTAGTCGTGAACTCCTTTTGCCACGGCCCAAAGAGCATCGTGCTTAGATAATCACTTGCTCCTGGCCATTCATCGCGTTGCGCCCAAGAGAGTGCTTTCTCTGGCACCGGCTCTGCTTGCCGCAGCAACGACATTTCACTCAGCCTCCGACTGAACCACAGGCTGAGAGCTTCGAGGTTGAATTCTCTAAGCGCGCTTGCCGGCACGGGCGGACCACAGGTTACCTAAACCCGAATGGGCAGCGGCGTCGCAAAAAGGATGCCCGTAATGGTGCTGCCACCCACCGTCAAATTCAGATTTTCAACAATTCCTTGCGACCGGCTTTGGTCCCCAAAACCCAAAGTCGCTGCGTTGAGAGGCCCATTTGTGAGCGCGCCCCTCAGCACATTAGCTGACAACAAGGGCGTTGCTGTAATCGAGCCGCCCGCGGCTGCGAGAAGACCCGTGTCGACGAGCGTGCATTTATTCCCGCAATGGTCGCATTGACGGCAGTCGCCCGCTGAAAGTGTTGCCAGCCTGCTGCTCAGCACACCGCACGCGAATAAAGATGGAGTGAAACGTGCTCGCCGCCCTTAATGTGAAATCAACCGGTAGACTCGGATTAATTACCGTAAAGGTTGCCGTTACCGGATTGAACGTGCCGGGCGTGAAAGGCGGTATCGTTACTACCGCATTCGTCGCAACTCCGACCACCGTGAAGGATTGCAACCCGGTTCCGGCATTAACATGATCAACCGTTACCGAGTTTGGTCCACTCGACACTCCAAAGGAAACGATACCACCCGGAAATAGGTCACCCTCAGTAACCGTAGTGGTTGGGGTGCAATCCTGTGGCGTCGGACAGTTGTTGCAGATGCGCGACGATCCGAAGATGGAGATCGTGTCGACCCTCATCCCGCCGTTTTCGGGCGTGAAGCACCCGTCGTACCCGGTGCGCCACCTGAAGCGCACGGTCTGGCCGTTGGCGCTGTTAGGCAGGTTGACGAGCGTGGTGATGAACCCTGCCGAATTACCTGTCCACGCTGGGCGCCCACTCAGAGGATTACCGGGATCGACGCCCACCGTCCCGTTGTAACCACCGCTGACGAAGCTTCCGCCGGCGGCGACGATATCTTGGAAGGCTCCGCCGTTGATGCTGATTTCCAGCGCTCCGCCGTCAAAGCTGGGTTCGAGGTTGTAGAAGTTCCTGAAGCTCAACTGGACGGACCGGTTGATCCCTTCCGCCGGCGGATTCGGAATCGCGATGGGTTCGGAAGTTAGATCGGCCCCGCCTTGGCCGCCGCTACAGGTATTAAGATCCCCCTGAACGTCGGCAACGGTCGCAGCAGAATTCGGCGCCGTGTCGCTAAAGGCGCTGGTCGTCGTCCACGGTTTACCACCGGGCGCGATAAAGAGCGTGGTCCAGCCAACAGGCAGCGCCGGCGGCGTTTCATCGTCGAAGTTTTCAGTGTACGCCGGGGCAATATTGACTATAGCGCCCAACGTGAAAGTGAAACTCACCGTACCCTGATTGTTTGTGCCATCTGACAATTGGAACGTGAGCGTGATCGTACTGCCGCACTCGCCACTGGCTGTGAACCCAAACGTTCTAGAGG
>JACCUI010000191.1 GCA_013811945.1 Pyrinomonadaceae bacterium
TGAGCGGCTGCCTGGTGAGAACCGACACGCAGCTGGCTGTCGGCTCTAGTCTCTCGCTCAGCATTCCCATCTCAGGTGGAGAGACGCTGCGTCTACGAGCTAGGGTCGTCCGCGAGCACGGGCTGGAAGGTTATGGGATCGGCTTCGAAGCGATGTCCGACGAGTACAGAAGAGAACTGGCACTGCTGATCGCAGAGACGGATGAAGGCATGAATTGACCTAGTAGCCGGGGAGAAGTGGCGCTCGAAAACATCGAGGCTGCTATTGGGTTGAAAGCCAGACAACCACGGTCTTAAGTTGCTGTCGATCGCGCCAGCCGACCCACAGACTCTTTCCACTCCTGACGGGGTCACGGGCAACTCTGAACCGGCGGAGCGCTAGTAGAGATCTGGAGAAGCCGATTGCGCTGTAGCTATAAAAACTTGCCACATCCCCGGCATCTCGGCCGCCATCGTCACTTTAAAAACTCGGAGGACCTCAAAAATGTCTGCAACAGATACATCTTGGGCGACAGCAAACGTGTTCGAAGGCGTGACCCCAATCCTCCGCCTCTACGACCTTCCGGCAAGCATCCACTACTACGTGAACGTGCTCGGGTTCAAGATTGATTTTCAGCAGCCCGGCATCATCGCATCGGTCTCGCGCGATCGCTGCGGCATCTTTTTAATCCAGGGTGATCAGGGCAATCCCGGAACGTGGGTTTGGATAGGAGTCGGCGATGTTGAATCTCTGTTCTACGAGTACCAGAGGAAGGGAGCGAAAGTCCGGCATCCGCCAACCAACTACCTCTGGGCGTATGAGATGCAGATTGAGGATCCCGATGGAAACGTACTTCGTCTCGGGTCGGAGCCAAAGGACGATCAGCCGGTCGGTGAATGGCTCGACATGCACGGCCGTAGCTGGGCGACGTCGCCCGATGGCGTATGGACTCGGGTTAAACCCTAGCGAATTCGCAGCCTTTGTCACTAATTACCGGCTTTAACCGGCTTTATCTTATCAGCGTTCATCTGTGTGATCCGCTACTAAGTCTTTTAGGCTTGGGCTTGTAACTTTGATTTTTTCGCTGGTTTTGGTTACGATTTTTGCTCCTGCCCCCATCAGGTTAGATCACCCGAACAAGAAGCCTCTCCCTCACTGCTGCATTTACTATTGATACTAAGGAGAAAAGTATGAGCACTAGTATGATCGACAAGATTCGACCCCTTGCCATGTCTTGCGGCGTGGCCCTACTGTTGGCGGGAACATCGCTGGTATTAGGACAAGTCGCCAACACCCAAACCACGAGAGACCGAAATACAAACATCCGCGTCATTCCAAGCGGCGCCAAGATGAAGTTTAAAGGTGTCGTAATCGGACGCGACTCCGACACTTTCACGATTCGCGATCGCAGCAGGGTTGACTATCAAGTCCTGCTGACTGACGACACGAGCATCAAGACCCACGGAGGCTTCTTACGAGGCGGTAAGAAATATGCTGTCACGGACATCTTGCGCGGACTGATCGTGGATGTGGAGGGACGCGGTGATTCCCAGGGCCAGCTCGTCGCCGATAAGATCAGGTTCAACGAATCAGATTTGAGAGCCGCCATCACCACTGACACCCGCGTCGGTCCCGTCGAAGCGAACCAGGAGCGGATAGCAGGACAGATGGACGAGCTTTATGCCGTCGCGGCTGAGGCCCGCAGCGAAGCAGGAGCGGCCAACGAACGCATTTCCGCCCTCGATGAATACGACGTGCAAGAGACGGTCGCCGTGAATTTCAAGGTGAACAGCGCGGTGCTTTCACCTCAAGCGAGGCAGCATCTGGACGACTTGGCAGCAAAAACGAGCACTGCTAAGGGCTATGTGATCGAGGTTGCGGGACACACGGATTCGTCTGGTAGCGAAGCGAAGAATTTCCGACTCAGTCGGCAGCGAGCTGAATCGGTGATCCAGTACCTGGCGGTGAATCATAAGATTCCCCTGCGTCGTTTCATCACACCCATGGGGTACGGTAAGACAGAAGCTGTGGCTGAAAACACGACGGCCGAAGGACGCGCGCTGAATCGACGCGTAGAAGTTAAGATGCTTCTCAATCGCGGCATGACCCGTCAGACTCAAACGACGCCAGCCAAGCCGTGATAACAAGTTAGCCTTGAATTGACGCAGATGCGCTCGGATCAGGATCTTAATAATGAAGAACCAGACTAGATGTGCCTTTGGGTTCTGATCCGCGCTGATCCGCGTGCTATCGCGGCTAAGACCCGCATCTCTTGACCCTGACCATCGACAAAAGTATCCTGCCCACGGCGTACAGGACGCCACCAGTCCGCGGACAGGACCGAAGTCCACCTGACCGACATCCCATTGCATGGTTCACACGAACCTCCTTTTCGCCCGATGCCGGCGGACCCCGGGCAACACCGCGAAGGAGGTCCGTCATGGCCGATCGTCACTTCCCAATCCGTCCCAACCTCGATCAACTCAAACAACAGGCCAAAGAGCTGCTCCGCGATCTTCGACGCTCCGATCCATCAGCCTCCGCCGCGCTGAAAAAGCATCATCCTAAGAATATCAAACCTCTAGACGCGAAGCTTGCCGATGCCCAACTTGTTCTCGCCCGTAGCTACGGTCTGCCGAGCTGGCCGCGTCTCGTGCTCGCCTGCCGAATGACCGACGCAATCTGCCGCGACGATACTGACGTCGTTCGCGAGCTCGTGTTGAAGAATCCGGAACTGCTGCACGAAGACGCACGGGGCGTGAAGGGCAACTGGGGGCCACCGATGTCGTATGCGGCCAACCTCGGGCGCGACCAGATCATCGCGATGCTCAACGAGCTTGGCGCGAATGATTTGCAGTTTGCATTCGATCGTGCGTGCCTCCAGGGCAAGCTCGAGACGGCCCGGCATTTGTACGCCATGGGTGCCCGTCCAGCTCTCAATTCCGTGATGGGCCCGGCGGAAACACAGAGCGGTTCAGGCCTTGCGCTTCTACTTGAGCTCGGCGCCACGATCAGCGACGAACTCGGCGATCGGTTCGCACCCGTGGCCATGGTGCTCCAGACCTACTCGCGCAACCCGCAGGGCAAACACGAGTGCCTTGAGCTGTTCGCCAAGCAGGGCATCTACTTGCCAGACACGCCGCCGATGGCGGTGCATCGTGGCCGTTTGGATCTGCTTGAGGCGCAACTCAATCGCGACCCCGATCTGCTCGCCCGCACCTTCTCACACGAAGAAATCTATCCACCCGAATTAGGCTGCCATGCCGATCACTCCCTCGCGCTGCACGGGACGCCGCTCGCAGGCACGACCCTCCTGCACCTGTGTGTGGATAACGACGAGATCGAGATAGCGCGCTGGCTGTTGGAGCGTGGCGCCGATGTGAACGCAAACGCTGAGGTCGACGCCGACGGCTTTGGCGGACACACGGCGCTGTTCGGATGTGTGGTATCGCAACCTTATCGCGTCGGTGTGCGACGGGACGACGCCTTCGCCCGCCTGCTGTTGGACCAGAACGCTGATCCTCGAGTGCGCGCGTCCTTGAGGAAACGGCTGCGTTTTGTTGAGGACGAGTCAATGCACGAATACCGACATGTGACGCCGCTCGAATGGGGTGAGGAGTTCCACGATCAGGACTGGGTCAGCCAGCCAGTGATGAGTTTGATAGTAGAACGTACAAGTGCTTGACTTCGTCGGCCGCTGGACTATTAACGTGGCGCGTTCGACAAAAGCGACCCCAACGCAACCGAAAAGGGGGTGACAAGTCCCCGCACCCAAAATTGAAATCACCCGACCGACGGCTGAACTTCGCGCAGGCGCCGTTCGAGAAATCGGCGCTCGCTGTCATTGGTTACCAGCGCTAGCGCTCGCCCATAGCTCTGCGCCGCTTTTACATTGGATCCGAGACGCCGCAAAAGATCGGCACGCGCGGCATGCAGCAGGTGATAGCCGTCAAGTTCGGCGGTAGCTGCGAGCACATCGATGAGCGCGAGCCCCGATTGAAACCCGTCCGCCATCGCGACCGCCACCGCTCGGTTGAGCGACACGATGGGAGAGGGCTGCACGCGCTCGAGAAGGTCGTAAAGCCGGACGATCTGTGGCCAGTTTGTGTCTTGTGCGCGTTTCGCGCGACAGTGCTCTGCCGAAATCGCTGCCTGTACAGCGAAGGGACCAGCCTCGCTGCCAAGCGCCTCATCGACAAGGGGCAACGCCTCGTCGATCTGCCGCTGATCCCAACGGCTGCGATCCTGCTCTTCCAGAACGATGAGATCGCCGGTCTCGTCCAGGCGAGCTTCGCGTCGTGAATCGTGAAGCAGCATCAGGGCCACGAGTGCCGTCGCTTCTGACGGGGGCTGCGGCGCCATCAAATTCCTTAACAGGCGCCCAAGTCGGATCGCCTCGACGCATAGATCGGCCCTCACGGGCTTCCCGCCTTGTGTCGGCGCGTAGCCTTCATTAAAGATCAAATAGATCACCGTCAGCACAGCATCGAGCCGGGCGGGCATGTCATTTGTGTCGGGAACGGAGTACGGAATGCCGGCATCGCGAATCTTGCGCTTGGCGCGCACCAGGCGCTGGGCCATCGTCGCTGGCGGAACGAGAAACGCGCGCGCAATTTCGTCCGTCTCGAGGCCGCCGAGGGTGCGCAGGGTTAACGCGACCTGCGCCTCGAGTGCGAGCGCGGGGTGACAGCAAGTGAAAATCAGCCGCAGACGATCGTCCGCGATTTCGCTCGGGTCGTAGTTCGGCTCCTCGCTTGTTCGGATCAATCCGGACGCGGCGTACGATTCAACTTTCTCCTTGAACCGCGTCTGGCGCCGGATGCGGTCAATGGCCTTGTGCCGAGCTGTTTGGATGATCCATGCGGGCGGTGAATCGGGGACGCCCGCTTCAGGCCACTGGTCGACCGCCGCGGCAAAGGCTTCCTGCGCCGCTTCTTCCGCCACGTCGAAGTCGCCGAAAGACCGAATGAGGGTGGCTACAATCCGGTCCCAATCGGAGTTATAAACCGCCTGAACTGCCGCGTCGGCGTTTGGTAGCATGACGCATGTTAAATATTTCCCGGGGTAGTGTCGATCCGGGCACTCCCCGTTCGACTTGCTGATGGAGGCACATAGAATAAAAAAGGAGATAAGGCTATGAAAGCTATTGAAAAGAAAAAAACATTGGTAGCGAACCATAAGGTCGTGTCGGCAGAAGAATGGATCGAGGCCAGCAAAGCGCATCTGGCTAAAGAAAAGGAACTTACCAGGCTTCGCGATCAATTGAGCAAGGATCGGCGCGATCTGCCTTGGGTGAAGGTCGACAAGGAGTACGTCTTTGACGCACCTGAGGGCAAGAAAACGCTCACCGAACTCTTTGACGGACGTAGCCAGATGATCGTCTATCATTTCATGTTTGGTCCGGAGTGGGAAGAAGGTTGTCCGAGCTGTTCGTTTCTATCCGATCATTCCGACGGCGCCCGCGTTCACCTGGAGAATCATGACGTAAAGTATGTGGCCATCTCACGAGCGCCTCTAGCCAAGATCGAACCGTTCAAGAAGCGCATGGGCTGGAAGTTCGATTGGGTCTCGGCGTACGGAAATGATTTTAATTATGACTATCATGTGTCGTTTACGAAAGATGAAATCGCGAAGGGCAAGATGTATTACAACTATGAAGTACAGGACTTTCCGAGCGACGAGGCTCACGGCTTAACCGTGTTCTACAAGGACGAAACAGGTGACGTGTTTCACACCTATTCGAGCTACGCACGCGGTGGCGACATATTTCTAGGGGCATACAACTTCCTCGATATTACGCCAAAGGGTCGTAACGAAACCGGAATAATGGACTGGGTGCGGCACCATGATAAGTATCCGAACGATGAAAAAGATCAGAACCTATCGTCGGATTCCGGGGCGTGCCACTGATGAAAACCGATCGCTGCTGCAAGAACTGTGATGCGCCGACTTTGGTGCGACGCCTTTCGGGCCTGGGGCGATGGATCCTGCCAAGCATGATCCTAGTTTTGTTGCCAAAGTGCCCACTTTGTCTGGTGGCGTACGTGGCGATCGGGACGGGAGTCGGGCTTTCAGTTTCGACTGCGGCCAATATCAGGATGCTGTTAATTATCTTGTGCGTCGGCTCGCTTTCTTATTTTGCAGCCAAGCAACTAACCCGCTTCATGGCTTTTGTAAATTACGCTATACGTACCAAACCGCAATACTTGGGACACGGAGAAAAGGTGTGAACAACACGACTAACGAGTTACGACTATGAACATTTTGAAGGCATCGGTGCCATCCTGGCGGGAATAGTTTTTATCGTTGTCACTCATACCTCGACGGACTTGGGGCTGGAAAAGCTCGGCCTTTTCACGCCACCGGTCCAAGGATTTCACACTAAGTGGATGGTCGTGACCGCAACCATTTACCGCAGCATTTATACGATAGCAGGCGGCTACATCACCGCGGCCTTAGCTCCAAATCGGCCAATGCGATATGTAATGATTCTCGGAATATTAGGGACTGTGGCAGGCACCCTCGCTGCAATAGTAACTATACCGATGGGAATAGCACCCGCTTGGTATCCGATCGCGCTGGCCGCGCTTGCTCTGCCTTGTGCGTGGCCAGGGGGAAAGTTAAGAACTAGATAACTAACGCATTTATTTGCGCGTTTCGACGATCCCAATGGCAACTCGTGGTTATGGCAGGAAATACCCGCAACGTTTAAGAGGGATATCTGACCATGTCAACGGATATTAGCGCAGAGCGGTTCGTTAAGAGGTTAAGAGCTCACCGTTCGCCAGACGAACTTAAGAAGATTCAGCGCTATTTTAAATCCGGTGAAGGTCAGTACGGCGAGGGCGATAAGTTTATTGGCGTGCGTATGGGGCAGGTTTTCGCGCTTGCCAAAGAGTTTGTTGAAATGCCGCTTAACGAAATTGAGAAACTGCTCGAAAGCCAAATCCACGAAGTAAGGGCTGGCGCGGTTAGCATTATGGATTGGCAAGCTCGTAACAAAAAAACGCCCGAAGCGCGCCGAAAAGAGCTGTTCGATCTTTATATGCGACGTCATGATCGAATTAACAACTGGGATTTGGTTGATCGCAGCGCTCCATATGTAGTCGGCGGCTATTTGTTTGATAAGCCGCGCGATATTTTGTACAAGCTGGCACGCTCCAAAAATGTATGGGAACGTCGCACTGCCATTGTCAGTACCTACTATTTTGTTAGACAAGGCGATGTAGCTGACACGTACAAGATCTCCGAAATGTTGCTTAACGACAAACACGACCTAATCCACAAGGCCACTGGAGGGTGGCTGCGGGAAGCCGGCAAGAAAGACCTGAAAAAACTGCTAAGCTTTTTAGATAAACAGGCTGCCACGATGCCGCGTACTGCTTTGCGTTACGCAGTTGAAAAACTTGACAAGAAACAGCGGGATCACTATTTGGGCTTGAAGAAGGCTCGCTAAAAGGCATGGCGGAAGACCAGCCTTACCTGGACGTGGGCGATGTTCAGATCACTGTCAGAAAACTTGGAAGGAGAAATGAGATGCAAAAAATAACGCCGTTTTTGTGGTTCGATGAAAAAGCCGAAGAGGCTGTGAATTTTTATGTGTCGGTTTTCAAGAATTCTAAGATTGGTGGCATCACCCGCTATGACGAAGAGGGATCCAAGGCCGCCGGAAGAGCAAAGGGAACGGTAATGACCGTTGAATTCCAGCTCGATGGACAAGAATTCACCGCATTAAACGGTGGCCCTCATTTCAAATTCACGGAAGCCATATCGTTAGTAGTCAACTGCGAAACTCAGGAAGAAGTAGACAAGTTCTGGGAGAAGCTCTCTGAAGGCGGAGAAAAATCAAGATGCGGCTGGCTTAAGGACAAGTATGGCTTGTCATGGCAAGTAGTTCCCACCGTTTTGGCCGAGATGTTCCTCGACAAGGATGCTGAGAAGTCAAAGAGAGTCATGAAGGCAATGCTTCAAATGGATAAACTTGACATAAAAGCTTTGAAGCAAGCGTATGAGCAACAATAGTCCGGCACCGGCCTCAAAGAGTGCGATCTCGCCATCAGGGAAATCTATCGTGAGTACCGCCAGTTGATTTAAGGGCTCAAGTCTAGCGCGGCATTATCTCGCGTTCGAGTTACTAATGGAGGCACACACATGAAATACATGATGCTGGTTTATCTCGATGAGCAGGCCATGAGCGAGAGCGAGGGGGAGCACTGTTACGTTGAGTCGGCGCAGCTTACGCAAGAGCTCAATTCAAGCGGGCAGTATCTGGATGCCAGCCCGCTACACCCTACTTCGACGGCGACCAGTGTTCGCGTACGCGACGGCAAACGGCTGGTGACTGATGGTCCGTTCGCGGAGACGCGCGAACAGCTCGGTGGCTACTACCTAATAGACGCCAGGGACCTCGATGAGGCGATCCGCATCGCCGAAAGAATTCCACCGGCACTATTCGGTACCATCGAAATCAGGCCAGTGATGGAAATCGAGGGCCTGCCGGCGAAACAAGCCTACGCATCATGAGAACTACCACGGCTGCCGGACCAATATCGCAACTGCCCCGACAGGTTTGAGCCACGACTGGGGCGCACTTATGAAATACATCTTGCTGATTCATCACAAGGAGGAATTAGACGAGGACGAGCGACGCCTCCTGCTGAAGGAGTCTGTGCAACTCGCGAACCAGCTTCACGAAAAGCGTCAGTATCTGGACGCTGCGCCGCTACAGCCCACATCGGCGACGACCAGTGTGAACGTTCGCGACGGGAAACGGATCGTGACCGACGGTCCCTTTGCGGAGACTCGCGAGCAGATTGGCGGCTATTTCCTGATTGAAGCTAAGGATCGCGCGGAAGCAATCGACATCGCCGGTAGAATTCCCGGAGCGCGTATCGGAACCGTTGAAGTTCGGCCGGTGCGAGAGGTCGAGGGCCTGCCAGAGAAATAGTCTGTGCAATTAACTTTCGAAAGGAAAAAACATGTCTACTAAGATTTTCGTGAATTTACCAGTGAAGGACCTCAATACGTCCATAGAATTCTTTACCAAACTCGGTTTCACCTTTAATCCTCAGTTTACTGACGAAACGGCCACCTGCATGGTCGTGAGCGAGGACATATTCGTGATGCTGTTGACTCACGACAAGTTCAAGACCTTTACCCCCAAAGAAATTTGTGACGCTACGAAAAGCACCGAAGTGCTCGTGTGCTTATCTTCTGAGAGTCGCGAGAAACTTGATCAAATGGTTCACCAGGCAGTTGCCGCCGGCGGAACAACTTACAATGAACCACAAGACCACGGTTTTATGTATGCCCATGGGTTTCAGGACTTGGATGGCCACATTTGGGAACTCATCTACATGGAGCCAGTGCGCTAGATCAGGATTGAAAGGACGGGCCATGAAAAAAGTAAAACCCGGTGCCACACCGCAGACCGTAGACGACTATCTGGG
>JACCUI010000201.1 GCA_013811945.1 Pyrinomonadaceae bacterium
TCATCGGAAAATCTCGAATGCCTTAGGCCTGCCTCAAGATCTCTCGCGCAATGATCATCCTTTGAATCTCAGACGTGCCTTCACCAATTGTGCAGAGCTTTGAATCGCGCCAGTATTTTTCCGGAGGGTAGTCCTTCGTGTAGCCGTACCCACCATGCACTTGGATGGCTTCGTCGCAAACGTTCACGCTTATCTCGGAAGCAAACAGTTTGGCCATCGATGATTCCTTCGTCGTTTTCTTTCCCTGATCCTTCAACCAAGCAGCTCGGTACATGAGTAAACGGGCCGCATCAATTTGCGTGGCCATGTTCGCCAGCTTGAATTGGATCGCCTGGAACTCGGCAATGGGTTTACCAAATTGCTGTCTTTCCTGAGCATATCGCAGCGCCGACTCATATGCCCCCTGGGCAATCCCCACCGCGAGAGCAGCTATCGAGATACGCCCGCCGTCCAGGATTTGCATCGCATTTATGAATCCCTGGCCTTCTGTGCCCAGACGGTTCTCGTCGGGGACGCAACAATCTTCGAAAACGACGCTGGCTGTCTCCGAAGCACGAAGCCCCAACTTGTTCTCTTTCTTGGAAGGGGAGAACCCCTTCATTCCCTTCTCGAATATGAAAGCCGAAATTCCTTTGTTCTTTTGAGAACGATCGGTAACGGCAAAAGCGACGCAGGTATCGGCGTGGATTGCGTGGGTAATAAAATTCTTCGAGCCGTTCACCACCCATCCGCCATCTTGTCGCACAGCCGTCGATCTGGTGCCGGAGGCGTCTGAGCCGGCGCTTGGTTCGGTTAGGCCCCAGGCACCCAGGTGTTCTCCACGAGCAAGAGGTTCAAGATACTTCTTCTTCTGAGCATCTGTTCCAAACTGATAGATATGGTTCGAGCAAAGCGAATTGTGGGCAGCTACCGAAATCCCCACAGAGCCGTCGACCCGGGACAACTCCTCGATGATGGAAGCATATTCGACGTAACCCATCCCCGCGCCGCCATACTCCTCAGGGAAAATCACGCCCATCAAACCGAGTTCCGCAAGCTTGGGCTTTAGTTCAATCGGGAAGTGCTGCGCTTCGTCCCACTCCATGACGTGCGGCGCGATTTCCGCCTCGGCAAACTCGCGCACGCTCATCTTGATCTGTTTCTGCTCTTCGCTTAATTCAAATTCCATCCTGCTCCCCAATAACACCGGATTTCTCGCGACAAAGGCATCCTCGCCTGTCTGCAAAGAACAGGCAAGAATGCCTGCCTGACAATATAAAACCTGGCGAATCAGCTGCGACGATTTTACCTCAACGCCTGGCTGAACCGTGACCTGCCGAACGCCCCCGACTTCCTTTAGCTTGTTTGCTCTTGCGTTCCGTTTTCATCAAACGATTCACCTCGGAAGGCGTAAGTAGTCGCCAGTAACCCGGTCTTAGATCGTTATCCTGCAAGGAACCGATGCGCGCCCGCCGCAACTTCACCACTGAATGACCAATCACATCGAACATGCGTCTAATCTGCTGATTCCGACCTTGATGAAGAACCACCTCATACCAGGCATTAGATCGGGTCTCCTCAACCTTAGTGATCTTGGCTGGGGCTGTCCTAGTCCCGTCGTCGAGTACCACACCACGTCTGATCCGCTCGATCGCGGGTTCAGGTGGCAAACCTTTCACTTTCGCTTCGTAAACCTTCTCGACGCGATTGCGGGCGGCCGTGATGAAATTGGTGAAATCGCCGTCATTCGTCAGTAGTAGGAGACCTTCGGTATTGAAGTCTAAACGGCCGACAGGGTGAAGCCGGCCTAGAGAGGCTGGTAAGAGTTCGGTTACCAATGGACGATCCTCGGGATCGGAGACGCTTGACAGATAACCCTTCGGTTTATTCAGCAGTACGTAAACCTTTTCCCGCTTCGCCAGAACCGGGTTAATCAGTTTGCCACTAACTTTGATGTGGTCGCGTTTGGCGTCCGCCCTGGTTCCCAGTTCCGTTACGACCTGGCCATTTAACGTTACCAGGCCCGAGGTAATCAACTCCTCGGCATGGCGGCGCGAGGCGATTCCAGCGGCGGCGATGAGTTTTTGTAAACGCTCTTCCATATCTAGTCAGCAGGAGGCAGGCAGATGTTGTCGCTTTCCTGCCGACTGCTTCTTCTTGTTCCGGAAGTATTAGGCAGCCGGCACCACTCCGTTTCTTGCCTGCCTCCTGCCGTCTGCCGTCTGCCTCCTTCTGCTAGACTATGCCACTTGCCAAGTCCTCGAAATCCTCGATGCTCGGCAGTTCGGAAAGGTCCTTCAGTCCAAACTGGATCAGGAACTCCTTAGATGTGCCGTACATCATCGGGCGGCCAACCGCTTCTTTCCGGCCCTTTGAGACGATGAGCTTTTTGTCCAGAAGAGTTTTGATCGACGACGGCGATTGCACTCCGCGGATGTCCAGAATTTCCGGCACCGTTATGGGCTGCTTATATGCGATGACTGCCAGGGTCTCGAGAGAAGCGAGCGATAGCTTTGCACTGGGCCTCGATTTCAAAAAGGCGCGGACGTGCTCGTGATACTCTGGCCGAGTGGCAAACTGCCAACCGCCTGCGACCTCTCTCAACTGCAAGCCGCTGCCACGTCTATTAAACTCATCGACCAGACTCGCGATGCCTGCTTCGACTACAGACTGATCTTCTTTCAGCACTTCGGCGATAGCCCTCGCATTCAAAGGCTCATCTGATACGTAAATCAGTGCTTCGATTATTGCCTTTCTCTCTCCCACACTCTGCACAGTAAGCGGCGTTAAGTCGGCCTCATCGCGCTCGGCCTCATGGGAAGACTCAGCGCTGTCTAGTTCGCCATTGGCCGCGGCCGTGAGAGTGTCAATGTCAAACGCATGCTCAGTGCCCTGTTGTTTTGCCACTTCGTTCACCTTCCCCGTCAGTCTGCCGCTACTTTTTTGGGCTAACTGGCAACGCGAGCGAGGATCTCTCCAAACGTCTCCCGTTGGAATAACTTGATCTCGGTCGTCCGCACAAGTTCCAGCACTGAAAGAAAAGCCAGTACCAACTCACGGCGCGAACGCGCCCGCTCGAAAAACACTCGCAGGTTAAGTTCACCCGAGGACATCACCATGTTCCTAAGTCTCTCAATCATCTCCGACATCGAAATCTCTTCGCGTTCGATCTCCAGCATCACCTCGTCTTTATGTCGCGCCAGAATCTCCTGAAACACCTTCAGTAGATCGAAGGCACCAACCACAACTTCCGGGTTGTTCTTATCAGTCTCCAATTCCGCGCGCTTGAATACTGCCCGCTCGACTGTCGCCCGCGACCAGAGCATCTGCGCCGCCGCTTTGTACTTTTGATACTCCAACAACTGATCAACCAACTCATTGCGCGGATCCGCTTCTTCTTCTGCCGCTGCGAAGGGATCGCGGGGCAGAAGCATCCTCGTCTTAAGCTCAATCAAGGTCGCGGCCATGACTAAGAAATCCCCAGCCACAGCCATGTCCAGGTTCTGCATAAGGTGCAAATAGCGTAAGTATTCATCAGTGATGCGAGCGACCGGAATGTCGTAAATGCTAACTTGCTCCTGTCTAATCAGGTGCAGTAGCAAATCCAGCGGGCCCTCGAATTCACCCATGACGATCTTCAGATCGTCACTGTAACTATCGGCAACAAGTTCCGGCGTTGAACCCGCGACGTTTAAGGTTGCGGGCAGGTTGACGTCTTCACTGGTTCCCGGCTCAATTGAATCAGTCGTTTCATCCATCTTTTTGCAACTAGTCAGTGGTACACGCTCCCACAATTCCCATCGCCGCGTACGCGTTGGCGAGCGTAGTGCCGGCAATCTGCCTTGCCTTCTCCCGACCCTGACCCAGAATGCGATTTAATTCCTCAGCCCCGATTCCCTTCACCCGCTCCTGAAACGGGCGCAAAAACTCAACCGTAACATCCGCTAGATCCTGCTTCAACAGGGCGTAACCCTTGCCGGCAAAATGGGATTCAATCTCACCAGTCGGTTGACCGGTTAGAAGTTGGTAGATAGTCAACAGGTTCGTGATCGCCGGGCGCGAGTCGTCGAAAGTAATCTCGGTTCCAGAGTCAGTCACGGCGCGTTTGAACTTTCGACTGACAGCCTCAGGGTCATCGAGCAGCATTACACACCCGTTCGGATCGTCGTCAGACTTGGACATCTTCTTCGTCGGGTCCGAGAGCGACATAATGCGCGCGCCAACTTTCGGAATGTAGGCCTGAGGCACGCGAAACGTGTCGCCGTAGTCCCGGTTGAATCGTATTGCGAGATCACGGGTGAGTTCAAGATGCTGCCGCTGATCTTCTCCGACGGGTACAAGATCTGTCTGGTAAAGAAGGATGTCGGAGGCCATCAGAACCGGATAGTCAAACAAGCCGGCAGTGACATTCTCACTTTGCTTTCGCGCCTTGTCCTTGAATTGCGTCATTCGCTCAAGCTCAGACATACGGGCCACGCAGTTAAGAATCCAGGTCAACTCAGCGTGTTGGGGAAGATCAGATTGGACAAAGACCGTGGAGATGTCGGGATCGATCCCCACGGCCAGATAAATTCGCGCCAGTTCCCGGGTCTTCTCGGCAAGCAGTTTCGGATCTTGTGGAACAGTGACGGCGTGAAGATTGACGATGCAAAAGAAGCTTTGGTATTCGTGTTGGAGTGTTACCCAATTGCGCAGCGCGCCTAGATAGTTGCCAAGATGTACGTTGCCCGTGGGCTGGGCGCCACTAAGGATTCTTTTGGGCATGCTTTCTTATAGTTGACGAAGCCTAATGATGCCGACGTTATAAGTCACCTGATTCCTAAAAACAGCAGGTATTCCACGAAGTACATCACGGGTCTCATAATGGCGCTAAAAAAACCTATGTACATCAAGACCATTAAGATAATAAAGCCAAACTGTTCCATAAAGGCCAACATAGGTTGCAAGCTCAGGGGAAGGAAGGTCTCTAGAATCTTGCTGCCATCCAGCGGCGGAAAAGGCAGTAGGTTAAAAACGGCCAGCGATATATTCATTATCAGAAAATATTCAAGGAGTAAGGTGACCGGCTCTCTCACCGATTCAGGGATCGAGGCAAAACCTCCTGTCATCAAGAGCACCTTGATAATGATGAAGGCGCAGATGGCAATAAAGAGATTCGCCATAATGCCCGCCGCGGAAACCATGACATTGGCTAAGTCCTTGTTGCGCCAACGAAGAGGATTTACCGGGGTTGGTTTGCCCCAGCCGATAAGGGGGATTCTCGCTGCTGGCCCGCCAATGTTTCCCAGGATGAATCCAACTATGGGAATCAGCAGCGTGCCAATCGGGTCTATGTGGGCCGCCGGATTCAGGGTGATGCGCCCTAGCAAACGAGCCGTCTCATCACCAAACCTGTTTGACATCCAGGCATGCGCCGCTTCGTGAGCCGAGATCGCAAACAGCAGGACGATCATGTAGATCAGCAGTTGGGGTATCAGTTCTGAGGTCACTTAGTCCTACTCATCGGAAGATATAAGAAGCCGTCAAGTTAGCATCCCACTACTTGGCTGTCAAAAAGGTGCTGTCAGTCCAAGAGCTTTGATAAACCGAAGGCTTGATTACCTTATAAGAGGCCTTTTATTCCCAAAGACAGGCTGTAGACTGAGTCGTTAGAGGCTACGACCATCTCGCCACTTGAACTAAAAACCAGTCCGACAAGGTTCATTCCGGCGACAAACAATTGTGCATCTCCGTCTGGCGATATGCGTACGATTCCCCGGCGCCCTTTAAGCGAAGCTGCGATATAGAGATTTGCCTCATCGTCGAAAGCGAGTCCCTGCGGCCGCCCCAGACCTTTATAGAAAACCTCGACCTCGCCATGCTGATCGATGCGATATACCGAATCGAAGCTGGTTACCGTTGGTCCGGTTACATAAAGCGCATTCTGGGGACCGAACGCGAGGTGGTAGGCGGATACTGAAGGCTCAAGCTGGACCCACGCCTTCTCTTCGCCGATGCCGTTGACTTTGTAGATTGTGCCGGTGCGATCGCCTACATACATCGTTCCGGCGCTATCGAAAGCCATTCCAGTCGCAATTCCAAGATTTCTGACAAAGGCCACCGCCTCCCTAAACGGGTTGACGCGGTAGACGGTGCCATCCACCCGACTGGTGACGAACATCTGTCCGTCCTTATCAAATGCGATTGCCGTCGGGTTGGTGATGTCACCGGAGAATTCGCTGACTTCGCCATTCTGTTCGATACGAAAAAGCGATACCGGCAACTGCTCGCCGCGTGAGCCGGAACGCGTTACGAAGAGAGCTCCCTCATCGGGATCAAAAGCGGGATTCGTTACCGGGTGAAGGTCTTCCGCAATTCTCTTGCCTACCACAAACCTCGCCGGCGGGCTTAGCTTACCCGGGCTTTCCAGAACTACCTCCACGGGTCCACTCTGTTTGAGTTCTGGCACTAGAGCCACGACGCGGCGCGGACCGAGGGCAACGATGTGAGCCTGATCGGCGCCAAACCAAACCGCACACTTGGCGGGTTCGCTGGTGTCGAAGCGGTCGCACTCAATGGTAACTTCGCCGCCCTCAATTCCAGACTTGGGTGATATTCTGATAGTTGGTCCTGGGCTACTCATAACAAAGCAAACCTGCCGCTTAGTGAGTCCGCAGCATAATCCACTTCACCACCTACACCTCGCAAAGGCTTTAAAGTAAACGAAAGCTTTTTATGATACGACGCCGTAACGGGCATGTCTAACGCTCCCCGCAGCGCCAGATCCTTGCTATTGAAGCGCGATTAGTGCTAGTTCAGCTTGGAGTTCAAGTTTTAGCTTGTCCGCACCGCCTAGCGGGATTTAAAAGTTGAACTCTGAAATTACGGACTCAAAACCGGGGTTCCCCTAGCGGGCAGCCCGCTTTGGGAAAGAGGTGAAATAGCACCGCGCAATACCCTATGCTTGCATCTCTCCTCGCTATGTTATAATCCGCCCGCTAGAGCGACTTCTGTGCAGGTCTCGATAACATTTGTTAACGCGTGTTTTCGGGAAGCGTGAAGTTCGCGAAACCACGAATAGTAATGCTCAAGCGAATAAGCGAAGCGACATCGCAGAGCAACATCAAAGAAGATTTACCGGCGTCCGAAATCCACCGCTCGCACCAATCCCACTGTAACTACAGCACCCCGAGATTTCCGACTACATTTCGCCTTTCCGGAGTGTCGCTCGCGTTGGGTCTGATATTTGTTGTCCAAGGCAAGGGGAGGAGAAATCTCGATTAGTAGCGTATTAGGAAATACTTTAGGTTTAAAGCCCAATCAGCTGCGCCGTATAGAGAAACTCTACACACGGCGTATCCCGCCTAACCAGATTCTGACCGCCGAATTTGCCCGGCAGATAGCCGAGCTTTCGCATGAGACACGCAGACAGATTGGTGTCCTGATAGATCGGAAAGGCCATATCGAATACGTCATGGTAGGCGATAACCGGCGCATCGAGCTGCCTGACTTCAAGCGCATCCGCGTGGCCACTGGGCGTTTCCGCGGTCTCCGCTGTGTTCATACTCATCTGCGAGGCGAAGACCTAACCCAGGATGACCTGACTGATCTGGCACTATTGCGCCTCGATCTGATGGCTGCGATCGACGTAGATCCGGAGACAGCCCTTCCCGGCTTGGTACGGGCCGCACACTTACTACCTATGCACGCAGGTGGACTCCAGCAGGTGAACTCGTCTCAGGCATATGCTTTTCTTGAGCCCAGGATACCCTCGCAGCTGGATCTGGATTTCCTCGCTTTGATCAATTCACTTGAGGAAGAAATGGCGCGGAATCGTCGCGTCTCCCACCGGGCTGAGATTAGAGAGCGCACGATTCTGGTCGGAGTTACCACTGGTCCATTGTCAGATGCCGAGGAGTCGATGGCGGAGCTTTCTGAACTCGCAACTTCCGCCGGCGTTGTCGTGCAAGACAAGATTATTCAACGGCGGCAGGCAATCGATCCTCGTACCGTCCTGGGCCGAGGTAAGCTTGATGAACTCCTGATTCGCGCACTTCAGTTGGGAGCGGACATGCTCGTCTTTGATCGTGAACTGGCGCCCGCGCAAGTCAAATCACTTTCGGAAGTTACTGACCTAAAAATCATCGACCGTTCGCAATTGATCCTCGACATCTTTGCGCAAAGGGCGCAATCACGAGAGGGAAAGATTCAGGTGGAGCTCGCGCAGTTGAAGTATCTATTACCCCGACTCATCACGGGCCAGGACTCGGCCTTTTCCCGTCTCGCCGGCGGTATTGGTGGAAGGGGTCCCGGCGAAACCAAGCTGGAAACCGATCGCCGCCGCGTGCGCGATCGCATCAATCGTTTGGAGAAGGAGATCGAAACGCAGCGACAACGGCGTCAGGAGCAACGCAAAGCCAGAACCAGAAAGGGACTGCCAATCGTTTCGATAGTCGGCTACACTAATGCGGGTAAGTCGACCTTACTTAATACGCTCACTGCCAGCGATGTTCGTGCGGAACAGCGGATGTTCGCGACGTTGGATCCAACCTCGCGGCGACTTCGTTTGCCACGCGAGCAGGAAGTGATCATAAACGACACAGTTGGTTTCATACGAGACCTGCCACCCGATCT
>JACCUI010000212.1 GCA_013811945.1 Pyrinomonadaceae bacterium
GGGCGATCGATAACTTCATCGTGCGCTTGCGAAAGTACCTCGAAGACGAGCCCGCCCGCCCCGTTCATCTGCTGACTGTGAGAGGTGTAGGTTATCGCTTCGTGGCCGGGCGGGGCAAAGTCTAACAATGGCAAAGACTCTCGCTGCCGATTAATCGGAACATTTAACGTATCTTATTCATAACGAAATAATTAAAAACGGAAATTAGAGGCCTCGGTCGTGTCAAGGGCTCGCAGGCCGCGCACTTCGTCAATGCACACGAGAATTGCCGGCCGTAATAATCGAGGCTCTCACTCCCAGTAGATCAGAAAAATCCTTAGTGTAGATCGCGTCGACTTTTCGGATCCTACCCACAGTCTCCACTAGCTCCTCGCTTGAGATGAAACCGTTCTCGGTTTGAGCGATAGCCCAAATCGGAATGTGAGAGGCTGTCCGCAGCAGATCTTCGACAAACCCTAGATACTGCTGTTTACTCTGTACTGGAGCTCCAAGCTTGCCTGCTTGCTGCTGTTCAAAGTCATTCCAAAAATCATCACCGCCACGCAGCCATTCTTCTCGCCAACCGGAAAGGGTCTCTCGAGATGACTCGGACTGCAATACCGGCGAAGGTAACCTGAGGAACAGCAAGTCAGTATGTTGGCGCTCGGCGACAAACATGCGCACATCGTGATTCGTGCTCCGGTTGCGCAGTGAATTGTCATAGGGCGAGGGAAGGACCTGAGTCAGTTGCCGGAAAACGTTCGATAGAGACAGAGGCTGGCGCAACATGCGGGTATCCTTATCGAACGACAGCACGTAGTCGCCAACCATCATTCCCACAGTCAAAGCGGTGGCCCGCTTGTATTCTGAGTCGAGCCGCTCGGCATTGAAGCGCACATTGTCCAGCCACCAGGCGTCGGTGTCATTAAACCACTTTGCCAATCCGGGATTGTCCGGCCTGTCGCGGGGAACGTAGACATCATCAAGCACAATCAACAGGTCACTCTCCGTTAGGCTCTCGGCAAAGTTTTCTACGAGTGCGGTCGCCTTTGTGAACGACCAGATCATGGGATCGTTTGCGGCCATGCGAACTCTCCAGCGCTTCAGGTGGATCGAGAGGTGTGGCTCGCCAGTGAAGGGGAGGGCGACAGAGGCGAATTTCAGCCGCCGCAGCACCCCCAATTCAAAGGCCAGCCAGCCGCTGGAAAATGTGCTTGAACCTGAATACGCCATAATTGTGGTTGAAACAAGCCTCAAGATACCCAATCAGTCGCTTCTGCGCTCGAGCGGGGGCGTGCTCGCTTTGCCTCTTACTTACCTGCAAATTACCCAAGCCCTTTGGGATTTTCAGACCGTTTTTACCGTCATCCGCCTAGCCCAGTCGTTACTTTCGTACTCGCAACCGAAGCAGTCTCGGCAAATGACTCCAACTCCGGTAGGCGGTCAAGCGACAGAAAAAGACTTACGACCCGCGGGTCGAATGCGATCCCCGCCCACTGGATGATTTGTTGCCGGGCCTCGGGGGCGGTCAGGGCCGGACGAAACGGACGCCTATCGGTTAAGGCCGCGTAAGAGTCAGCAACACGCAAAATTCGGGCGGCCAGAGGTATCTCCTCGCCCCGGAGAGCATCGGGATACCCACAACCATTCCACCATTCATGGTGCCAGCGGACCAGCAACTGCGCGGCCCGACTTGCTCCGGCCCGCGAAGTTTCTTGCTCGCCGATCACCGGGTGTCTTGCCAAGTCGATGCGATTCTCTTCGGTGAGTGCTCCGGGTCGCGAAATGTAATCTCGTTCCATCGCAGTCTCACCTAAGTCGTGCAGCAAGGCAGCGACGCGCAACGATCTGCGGTCTTCCCCCCCTATATGGACCAGTTTGGCGATTTCGTCCGCTATAGCCGCAATACGAACGGCATGTGGGTTTGCATAACGTTCAAATTGATCGCTGACCGCGGCTAACCGCAAAAATGCTTCGCCGGCAACGGAGTCATTAAAGGTTGATGTAGCCGACATATGTTCTAGTCTAGTGTCTCGAAAATACCTGTACAACAATCAAGCGTGTAGCTAGTTTCATAAATAATAGAAAAGCGCTTTGAGTTAGCGGGTTTTTCTTGCGACTTCGTGGATCGCACTTCCCGCGGGCAAAACTCGATCCACGAAATCACACGAAGCCGCACGAAAAAAGACTGAAGAGTCAATTAAGAGACACTACACTAACGCCTTAGCGGGTACGATTCGCTTCCAGTCTGTCCATTAGTTTGCGGGCCGCTGGCGTATTCGGTTCTAGGGACACTGCGCGCTCGAGTTCTGCTCCCGCCCGCTTGAAAAAGCCCAGGTCGAAACACAATTCAGCGAGCATTATCCGATAGGAAGCGTTGTTAGGATCGAGCTTGATCGCTGCCTGCATCTCAGCTTCGGCGAGGCGCCGCGTCTCCTTGACAGCGGCCAGAGCGCGGCCATAGTAGGCTCGGTAACGCGCCTCCTGCGGCAGTGCCCGCGCAGCTGCAGCGAGCTTTGTAACCGCCCACTGGGTGTGGCCTTGCTGTAGCGCTCCGAAACCTTCCTCAAAATTCTTCTCCGCACGTTCTGACTCACTTCCAGCCACGGGCGCATTCGCAGCGTTCGCGGCGCTGGTTAGGTCAACTTCTTTGACGACTTTCTTCGGGGCGGACTGGGCGAACTTCCGGGACTTCTCCAAAGCCGCGAGTTTAGCGTCATAGCCTGCACGCCGTCCTGCATCCATAAGAGTTTCGTAGGCCTGAGTGATTCGCGCGAATGCCGATTCGATGCGCGCGTGCAGCCTCGATGAGGTCTGCAGGTGAAATTTGTCGGGATGGTAAAGCCTGGCCAGTGCGTAATAGCTGTTCTTTATTAGCTCGGGCAGTGCGGTGGAAATGACGTTCAGCACTTCGTAATGATTGCCAGCGCTTTCAAGCCTCTCAAGAAATGCGTCTAAGTCCGCTTCCTGGGGTTGCTCGGACGCTGCAGCCGGGCTCGGTAGCGACTCCACGCTCGCCGGGAGACCGCCTCGAGTATGGCTGACCGCAGCTAGCCGTCTTGCTTGCAACACATTCGCTTTTTGCTCTCGTTCCAAAAAGCCTCCAACAACGAGGCCGTAGAGGGTCCTCATCGCTTCCAGTTCGCCCAGACCGCTCAGGGCAATCAGTTCGCTAAGCTTTATTGGGCTGTCCACGCGCGAGATCACGAAGCCTTCAGCCGGCAAAAGGCCGTTGAAATCAGGCAAGCCGGTAGGAGGCGAGATCAGTTCTTCATCAGAAGGAAACCTCGAGGCGATTAACTCCAACTGCATCCTCCGAGCAGCTTCCATCAGCAGGCCCCTAAGATCGAGGCTCACTCGGATTGAGTCTCCGAGAAGCCTGCGGTCGTCGAACTCCCAGATGCCTTTGGTCCAAAGTAAAGCCACTCGGAGGATGTCGCCGACTTGCCTCGTAAATACCGGTTCAATTGTTAGTTGATCAATGACACCCTTGGTGACCAGCGCGGCCGCGAGAGACATGTCCGAACGATCGCCGGAGGCTGAGAGATCTTGTTCGGAAACAAGTCCTTGATTCTTGAGATACTCCGCGAGACGCAACTCTCGAAGATTTGAAGCCGCGTAGATGATCGCACCACTATCAAAATAAATGGCGGTCTTGACGCTCTCGTGCTGCAGCCGCAAGGTGCCCGAGAGGTCTTTCAAAGAGATCTCATGCACTAGTTCGGCAAGCGGTCGGTCACTTAATTGGCCCTTCATCAGTGGTTGCGAGACGATCTGGTGTTAACTCATACTGGTGCGTGCGAGTTTCCTCGAAAGCATCATAGCGCACGAGTCAGGCAAAAAAGAAGTAGGGCTTGGCCGGTAGTGGTGCAGTTTCTCACAAGCAGCGGCGTGCCGTTCTGCCTAAGAACCGAGGAGCGCTTCGACCGGGTCATGATTCGGTAGTTTCAAGGATCAAAAAACTCATAGTTACACCAGGTTCGAGTGATGTCGTATCCTATCCCGGTCGCTACCCTCTCGGTTCCCACTAAGTGGCGCCGCGTCGCAACCAAACTGCACCGGAACTTTTGACACCGGTCCCACAGCGTTCTATATTGATGTCCCCAATCAATTTAAGGCATCGGCGTCCGATATCGTTAACCTCAGTGGATAACGACACGTTGGTAATGTTATGGGTCAGCCACTCAGTAACAACCAAATTCAGACCGAGACCACCGAACGCGATGAGGCTGCCAGCGAGTCGGCACTAAAGTCCGATGCCAATCAAAGAGTCGAGCACCTCATCGAACAGTTAAAGTTGCGAAGCGCTGCACTGGAAGATGCCAATCGTGAGTTGCGCCGCATTTCACACTATCGTTCCCTGTTCCTGGCACGGATGTCGCATGAGCTGCGTACACCGCTCACATCAATTCTTGGTTTCAGCGAGATTCTACTTGAGCAGGAAGAGCTAACTGTTACGCAAAGCCGGTTTTGTAAGAAGATTCAGGATTCCGGATTTCAACTTCAAACTAGTCTGAATCAACTATTAGACCTTTCGCGGTTGGAAGGCGAGCAGCCGGAGATCTTTCTACAGGAGTTTTCATTACGCGAGGTGCTGCGCGAGTCGTGTGCGGCAGTGGCCCGCCCTGCTCACATGAATCAGGTGCAACTCGAATACGATCTCGCGCCTGAGGTTACGACCGTCGTATCCGACCAGGGAAAGTTGCGCCAAATTCTCTACAATTTTCTGGGCTGGGCCGTGAGCCGCAGTAGCTCGGGACAGGTTACTATTTACGCAGATTTGATTGATGCTGGGTTGATTCGGATCCGGATCGACGATAGCGGTGAACATCTGGCGGATCTGTCGCGCGTGTTTGATCCGGAAGGACCCTCGGGCGGACGTGGGGCTACCGTGAACGAGCTTGGCATAATTATAAGTCATCGTCTGATTGATCTAATTAGTGGCAACGTAACGCTTCAGAACCGCGACGCCGGCGGCTTGCGAGTACTCATTCAGTTACCGGCACGTCCCTTGAAGGGATAGCAGAGGTGCATGGAAGAGATCGACATCCGCGAATGCGTGACGATTGAGGAGCTCGATCAGTGTGTGAGACTGCAGCGTGAAGTCTTCGGACTCCCTGATCTTGATATTTCGCCACGTCGCCATTTGATCGTGTCTCGTCAGGCCGGCGGCTGGACCCTGGGGGCGTTTACCAACCACTCCCGCGACCGCGTCGTCGGCTTCGTACATCACCTGGCGGCCCTACGGGGCAAGGATGAAATTATTGGCTACTCGCATATGATGGCAGTCCATAAGGATTATCAGAATCTGGGACTCGGTGCGCGGCTCAAATGGGCGCAGCGGGAGCGAGCGCTTGCCGAAGGCCGGCACTTTATTAAGTGGACGTGGGAGCCAATGCAGGCCCGCAACGCGTATTTCAATCTAAACCGGCTCGGCGTCGTTGTGCGGACTTATGGGGAGAACTTTTACGGCACCGACTACATGACGGCTCCCGAGCAGTCTCCCGCTGACAGAGGACTTCCCAGCGACCGTCTCTTTGCTGGTTGGGAGCTGTCCTCGCCACGGGTCGTCGAACTAGCCTGCGGCGGTGAGCCTGTTTTTTCATTTGCGCCGATTGCCGCAATTGAGATTCCCGCAGACTGGATCGGCCTAATCAAACGAGATGTGAACCTGGCGAAACAAGAACAGTTGAGGGTGCGACGAGAATTTGAGAAAGCTTTCTCAGCGGGACTTGTATGCGCTGGATTCGAGCGTTCGGTCGCACATCCCAGGTACCTGCTTTACAAAGAGGCTGTATGAGAACCCAAAGGAAACCTACGGCAATTCGCAAGTCAGGAAGGCGGACCCTGTCCCCGCTCTTACGACTTGAGTGGCTTTCAGCTTGAGGCGGGGAC
>JACCUI010000223.1 GCA_013811945.1 Pyrinomonadaceae bacterium
GCGTTGAAAGAATCCCACGTCGGCGCGGTAGTCGCGAGTAAATCCTTCAGCGAAGAGCTCCCAGCCCCAGTTGCGGCCGGCCACAGTGTAGGAGGTCGTGTAACCCAGGCCGTTGCCGGTGCGGTAATGGTTTACCCCTTCATCTGCGTTGAAGAAACGGTTCCGGGACGTAGTGCCGAGAGCCTGAAACGCCCAGGTAGCCTGTTTGTCGAGCCTAAAACGGCCATCGACACCTAACAAGTCGTTGTGCTTCTCGATGAAGTTATAGGTCGTGGCAATCATGCCTATCCTTGTTTCATAAGCGACGACGACCTGCCAGGGGCTACATAGCGCGGCCTCTCCGCAACCAGGGCAACTTAACGCAACGACGCAAAGGGGGGCAAAGTCGCCAAGTCTAGTGCGTATCCCTCTTTGTGTCTTTGCTCCCCTTTGCGTCTTTGAGTGAAAATTCTTGCTGGTGAAAACAAGATTCTGCGTTCTTGTTACACAGAGAACGGGGTCCTCGAATGGACCCAGTTATCTCATCGCGAATTAAGAACGATTCTTCCGTCGCCCGTGTTAAGAACGAAAACGTTGCCGCCGCGACCCACTCTCCATCGCTTCACACGCTTCGACGGGGTGATATCTTCGGAGATGGTCACTCCCGCGTTGTGTATACCCTCGGCGTTGGTTTCTATCGTAAAGTCCGAATTGGCAGGAACCGCCAGCGAGATATTCCCGTCACCGGTTCGCGCAGCCAGACCAGTAAATTTTCCATCGAGAGAAATCGAGCCATCTCCCGTGCGCGCGTCTACCTGTCCATCAAAGCTTGCGATCCGAATCTCTCCGTCCCCGGTATTAACCTGCAACTGTCCTCCGCCATTGCTGACTTTGATTGAGCCATCACCCGTGCGCAGAGTGAGTTCCCCCGAAACGCCTTCCAGGTTCAACTCACCATCCTGTGAGGAAACATGCAACGTTGAGTTGCGCGGAACATAGACCTCCAAGGACGCCGCTCCGCTGCTCTCTAAGGACTTCGCGATAATTGAAACCGATGAACCTTGCTGTTCCGTCTGAATTGCTACCTGCTTAATCTCCTGCTCATCACCACCACGCTTTGTCGCCGTGTACATCACTTGCGGTTTATCCCAACCGCGAACAGTTACGGCCCCGTCGAAGGTCACGATGTTCACGCGCGGCGAACCAGTGACTGAGAAGGTCTTTGACTCCCGTTCGGTAAGACCTTTGTAGCCATATCCCCTTCCGCTGCCTTTGCCTGCCCCGACCCCTTCTGCTTGACCTCTCACTTCGCGGCGCACTCTTTCCCGCACCTCGCGTTGGGTCTCGCGTTCGATTTCTCTCTGGGCTAGCGCGATTTCGCGCTGAGCCTCGCGAATAGCCTGCTCAACTTCGCGCTGCACCTCAACCTGTACTTCACGATGGGCTTTGGCGGCCTCGGCTCGCCGCGCTCGTTCGGCCCGGCGGGCTTCCCTCACCTGGTGTCGCTGCTCCGAGCTTATACTGCGTTCGGCCTCTTCATCGCCTTCATCGCCTTCGCCCGCTCCCGAGCCATGCCCCTTATTCTTCTCCTTGTCTTTGTCTTTCGTGGTTAGCAAGCCTGTAGCCGTACTTAGCGGGCGGCCATCCTGAGCATGCTTGATCGAGATACGGCCGTTTACATTTCCCAGCTTTATCCGCGGCCCGCCAGTTCCTAGTTGGCCATAGAGCTCGTGGCCTACGTACTCCCCGTGCTGCACGTCTAAGCCAAACTCATTGCTGATGGCTCCATGAACGGTTCCCGCTCTCACCACTGCATTCGCGTCCGAGGGAATGATCAGCGTCACATTTCCGTTGACCGACCCGAGTGTAATCGGCTTCGCCTCATCAAGCTTGGTGAAAGTTGCTTCGAGGCCGCCGTTAACCGTCGAGAGTTTTGCTATGCCCGCGAGGCCGCGGGCAGTTACCCGGCCGTTCACCGACGACGCCTTGATATCACCTTCGACGCCATCCACGTCGAGCGAGCCATTCACAAGATCGACCGACTCCAAACGCGCGTTACGAGGAACCGTGAGGGTGTAGTCAACCAGGGCGGGATTGTTGTAGCGGCCTTTCTGTTCGTCGGTAAAAGTCTGGTTCCAGTCCGGATAAGTCGTTTTAATTCTGATTGCATCGGCGGTCGCATTCACTTCGATCTTCGCTTCGGTCAATCGCTCACGTCTGTAAGCGCGCTTGACCGCGTTCACCTGAACTTCATCCCGGTCCCATACGGCGATGCGCACGCTGCCATTCAGATTCTCGAGACTTAGCCGGCCACTTGATGAAAGCGGGTAAGTCTGCTGAAAGTCCTCGCGCAACTCCTGCACCGGCTCCCCACCGGGTTGTGAGCTTTCAACTTCTGCGTTGCGCGCAACTCTCAGTTGAATCTTCGAGGCGCTTCCACTCGTTCCATGCCATAGCGCAGCGCCCAAAATCACTGTCACGATCAAACTTCTCTTCAACATCATCTCTTCTCTCTTCTCTTTCTTTAGTCGGGAGTCTCAACTTTGCCGAATCAACCGGCACGTCGAGAAGCAATATTTCGTTCGAATCTCTTAAGCATAAATTCGCGCCTGAGGCTGTCAGTTCGACCGTGCGATTGTTTACGGCCTATCTTGCCAAGCAGGCTCAAGCTAAAATCCGGCGATACCTCAGCCTCGAAGGCGTCTGCTTTGATATTAGTGAGCATCGTTATGGGAAGTTCCACGGTTACTGTCCGGTCAAAGGTCTTATATTCAAAGCGGGCGGGCCAATGGCCCTCTCGGCGCATCGCGGAGATCTCACCCTCAAGGTTTCTCCCCTGAGCGTATTTGGCACGTGCTAAGTGTGGGATGTTGCGATTCGCCCTGCTGCTGGCAACCAGTTCGACCCTTCCACCAACTTCGGGTTCAGTAATTGTCTCATAGTCGATCGTCTCAATCTCAGTGTCTCTGGCCGGCGCAATGCCCTCGCTCGAACCAGACTCAGAGGGAGGGTTGATCAGCTGCGGGCTATCATTCGGGCACGACTCGTTAGTTGAGATGGATTCCACGTTAAGCATTACCAAATCAGTCCCGTGCCACTGACCAGCAAATTCCTTAACGCTGCTAACCATCTCCTGGAGGCGATTCAGATCCTTCATAGCAGTGGAAAAAGCAGCCAGCCCCACCAGTACTATCAGTGTTACTTTGTATGCTCTGTTTTCTGGCACTTTAGTTTGGCTCATTTCTTTCACCCTTAGGCTCTAACATTCTTCAGGCCGGGAACAGTCACCTTGGAGGTTGTTACTACTACCGTCCCCGGCCCGTCGGCGTTGCTCTAATACCAGAACACCATGCGGAATTTGTTTGTGACAGAAATTTGGCGTTTCTTAAAGAGATTTCCGGCCAAACTGAAAATGCGCTTTTGCGTGATGCGAATCGCTGGGAAACTGGAAAAATTGGTAGTGGGTCCGCTTGAGTTGCGGGCTCCTCATCCCGGAGGGATCTAAGTTAATAGCCGTGGGCGAGCGTTGCGCGACGCCCACGGACGGGCGAAAGAAACACTCTGACCCCTGAAGGGGTCGCATTTTCGACTTCTGTTAGACCCTTACAGGGTCGGGATTCTTTTCTCCGCTCCTCCTGGGCATCGCGCAAACGGTCGCTCACGGCTATTGACTTAAATCCCTTTGGGATTCAAAACACATTGAATTTGACCTCAAGCTCAAACTGCCCACTAGCGAAAATTTCGGGGTAATGACTCGTTCGGGTTGGACTGCAGAAAAGCAAAATATAGGTTGAATTTCAGATCAGGCGAGAGGGGATAAGAACGATGCCTACTTCTTCAGCAGATGAAGAGTGCCGCTGAATGAAGCAACCTGGATGCTAGCGTCTCCCGCACCGCACACTGCATTCACACGGCGCAATGTCGGAGTGGTAACTGTAACAATAACCGGTGAGGTCACGAATACTTTACTCATGCGAGGCGCAACCCTAACGATAACAGGCGAAGCCTCGGGCGTGGCAGCAGGTGCCGGTGCCGGGCTCTTTGGGGGTACACTACTCACTGCTGAGGCAGCCGGCGTCGGAGCTGCGGGAGAGGTCGTCTCCGGAATCAGGGTCAGGGGAAAATCCGAAATTATCTCCTCGTTTTTAGAGACTTTAGCGCTAAGATTAAAAGACGAGTCATCTGGCAAAGTTAGAGTTATGTCGCCGGACATTGTTTTGAATCCATAACGTCCGCCGGCCGCGAGTGGTCCTATCAGGTGAACGTCTCCCGAAACCGTCCGCGCATTGAGCTGCGAGTGGCTAACTCCCTCAAGATTTAGATCGCCACTAACACTAACCGCTTCGAACCCATCCGCGGCCGCGGATGGTCGCAGGTTTACGACTTCAATTGCGCCGCCAATCGTCGTGACGCTCGTGCGCCCGGTGGAATCCTTGATCGAAACGCTGCCGCCCACACTTCCCACCTCAACGGCTCGCGAGACACGCTCGATACTATTGTCGCCGTTCTGGGTTCCCGCAACGGCAACTGCTATGTCGGCGATGTTTATCTCTCCGTCACGAGTTTGCACGTGCACCGAGGCCGCGCGCGGAACAAACAGTTCGAGCTCGCTAGACGCCTGACAGTTGGTTTTGATTCGTTCCTCGTCTAACTTGTCGACCACAAATACTTCCACTCTCAGTGCCTTAGCTGATTGACCGGCCCCATCCTTTTGCCTCAGCTCAATCTGCGCTGCATCGGACGACCGGGCGGACACTTCGTCCTTGTCCCAGCCGTGGACGTTGATACTCCCGGCCATTACGCAAATCGAAACGGTCACGGAAGGCTCCGCGGCTATGGTCCGCTCAACCTTCTGAGAGCGCACATCGTCATTGCGGTTCGCGGCACGAGCCCAGACGTCTGCAGTCCCAACAATAGACACAAGGACCAACACGAGACAGATTTTTAAAGCTGTAAACTTCATCGGCTTGAACCTAAACCCTTACGGCCGGTTGTAGAGTCGCGCGTCGGCGACAGTATTCAAGAGGTCAACTTTGCTCTGATAGGCATTGAACATGAATTCTGCAGCATCCGGGTCGTTGGGGTTCTTCTTGGCCGCGTTACGCGTTGCTGCGAGTGCCCGATCAACTACCGCCAGGTTTCTTTCATACTCTGCCTGCAAAGCCGGTCTCATGGGCCTATTGCTGCCTGCTTTGATCGTCGAGTCCAGAGCAGCAATCGTTTTCAGGTAACTACGCTCGCCCGGTAACAGCTTTACTTGCGCCACAGCTTGATTGCTCACCGTCGTGTGCGGCCTTACTGACCGAGTTCTTTGAACCCGCTCACCGGCAACCACAGGAGCTTTGGCCACAGGCGCCGACGAGACATTAGACGCCGGCTCGCCGCCCGTATTCGAAATCTTGGTCATGGGAGCTTGCGGCGGTGCCAAGGCTACCTTGGCTATGTTATTTTTGTTATCGATGGTGGGCGACGGACTTTGTCGCCACTGGAGGGATCCGATTATAGCTGCGAACGCCAGCACTACCGCGAGCGCGGCATAGCCGAAGGTCCTTTGAGGTGTAAACGCAAAGAGTGTGGTGAGAGATTGAAGCCAACCACGGCCTGCCAAAACTACAGGTTCCCTGACTGCATTCTGATTGCCCAACCCAAATCCCGCGACCGCGACATCAATTCGATGACGCAAGCGCTCGGTGGGCACAGTCGCGTCAAACTCGGTTGCCAGAGCGCTCGAAAGCAGGAGAACCTCTCCTTCCAACTCGCCGGCCGCGACCGCACACTTCATGCATGACGCCAAGTGTGAGGTGACGGCCTCCATATGCTCATTTGAAAGCTCACGATCAAAATAGCTTTGCAGAATTCCTTCGTCTAAACACCTTCTCATCAACGTCCTCCGATTTTCCCGTACACCCTGACAAATTCTTTACGGCCCCGCGCTACCAGGCTGCCCACGTTCGTTTCCTTCAGCGACAACGTGGTAGCAATCTCGCGATAGGAAAGCCCTTGCTGTTTCAAGAGCAGGCAGCTTCGCATCGGCTCCTTGACTTTATCGAGCGCGCGTCGCGCTTCAGCGATCGCCAGCCGGCGCTCGTAATCTTCCTCGGGCTGCGGGAACCATACCTCATTGGTGGTCTTCTGGTACTCGTCGTCGCGGGCCGCCGCGCGGCTCTGGCCGCGCAGTGTGTTGCGCGCAACGTTTAGAGCGACACGCAAAAGCCACGCGCGAAGAAGTTCCTCGCCCGGGGTGCAGTCGAGATTGCGATAAAGTCTGAGAAAGACCTCCTGAGTAACGTCTTCAGCCAATGCCGAATCGCGTACCACAGCCCGAGCGGTTCGAAAGACAGCTCGGTGATGAAGCGTAAACGCCTCATCGAAACTGAGGGCGGTCGCCGCAGTCGCGATTTCCTTGGGCATTGACTGTATCAAGGCTCTAACTTGTCCGCTCATTGATCACCGCTCTCAAGGGTGCAAACACCGCAAGGTGCCGATTTATGACAACTTTCTGAAGACTACCTGCGTTGCCAGCTTTTAGGCGGTATATTGTAGTCTGAATAAAGTCTTGCACCAATTAGATTGAGCGGAACAGAAAAAATCGGAGTTCAAATTCGACGGCCAGTTGAACGCTCTGCTCCCCTGGAAAGTTCTAAATGTCAGGAATCCCAAGCATAGGAAAAGAAACAGGTTTGATTCTGAAACCCGAATCAAATACCACAGCGCTGGATAACAGCCCATTTATGCGTGCCTGCCGACGGGAATCGGTTCCTCATACGCCCATCTGGCTGATGAGGCAGGCCGGAAGATACATGCGGGAGTATAGAGAGTTGCGAGCGCGCCTGAGTTTCCTCGAGCTCTGCAAAACGCCGTCACTGGCTGCGGAAGTGACAGTTAATGCAGCCGACCGCCTAGGGGTTGATGCGGCGATAATCTTTGCGGATATCCTATTAATTGTTGAGCCCATGGGAATTGAATTGGCGTTCGGCAAAGGTGAAGGCCCGACGATTCATAATCCCGTGCGCACTTCCCAGGACGTTGATCGCCTGCGCGAGGTGGACGGCGTCGAATCGCTCGAGTACGTATTTGAGGCCATCAGGCAGACTAGAGCCGCCCTAAGTGCCGATTTGCCGTTGATCGGATTCTCAGGAGCACCGTTCACGCTTGCCTCTTACATAATCGAAGGTGGTGGATCGCGAAACTATGTTCATACGAAATCCCTCATGTACACTGACAAAGGCGCCTGGCATGCCCTGATGTCGCTGATCTCGCGCGCTCTGGTTAAGTATCTCAATGCCCAGATTTTCGCTGGTGCCCAGGCTGTGCAGTTGTTTGATTCGTGGGTGGGTTCTCTCAGTGCCGACGATTATCGTGAGTACGTCCTACCACACACACGAAGTATCCTCAGCAGCCTTACGCCCGGGACGCCGGTGATACATTTCGGCACTGGTACAGGCGCCTTACTGGAATTGATGCGTGAAGCCGGTGGCGATGTCATAGGAGTCGACTGGCGCGTGCGCCTGGATGAGGCTTGGCGGCGTATCGGACACGACGTCGCGGTGATGGGAAATCTCGATCCGGTAGCACTGTTTGCGGGCAAAGATTACATCCGTTCCCAGGCGACGAAGATTCTTGAACAGGCGGCCGGGAGACCGGGGCACATTTTCAACCTGGGCCATGGGATTCTCCCCGAGACTCCCGTCGAAAATGTGATCGCGCTGGTCGACGCTGTTCATGAACTCAGCGCGAAGTAGCAACAGTCAGCGCGAGCGCAGGCGAGCATGAACATGCCTGAAGGGCATGAATTTAGTAGCCGGGGGCACCGCCCTGGGCACCGCCCCCGGGTAAGCGAAGATTTCGGTCCCGACCCTGAAAGGGTCGCAGTCGCAATTGACTACGTCACACACCTTGAATCTTTGTTTGGCTCGGTGCGACCCTTTCAGGGTCGGGAGCCTTCCCAGTTTTCCGGGGGCGTTGCCCCCGGCTATTAACTTCGTCCCTTTCAGGGACAAGACGAACTAGTCCAGGGGCTGCGCGCAACGTTTGCCCCTGGCTACCTTCTGCCGCGCTTTCAGCGCTAGTTGAATTGTTCTGCCAAACATGACCAGAGTTCATGACGTCTTTACTACTCCGATGAACCAACCTTACGACGCACTACTAGTCGTTTCATTCGGCGGGCCTGAGGGAATGGCTGACGTGATGCCATTTCTCGAAAACGTCCTCCGTGGACGCAACGTGCCGGCGGAGCGGATGCGCGCTGTGGCCAAACACTATGAGATGTTCGGTGGCGTCAGTCCAATTAACCTGCAAAACAGAAATCTGATTACGGCTCTCCAAGAAGAACTGGCCGTGAATGGTCCGCGTCTTCCAATCTACTGGGGCAATCGGAACTGGCACCCGCTGCTCGCTGATACTCTTACGAGGATGGCTGAGGATGGAATCAAGAATGCGCTGGCCTTTGTCACATCTGCTTACAGTTCCTATTCGAGTTGTCGGCAATATCTGGAGAACATAACGGAGGCGCAGAATCATGTAGGATCCAGCGCGCCGCAGATTGCCAAGTTACGAGCGTTCTATAACCACCCGCTGTTCATCGAATCGAATGTAGACTGTCTTCAGGCTGCGCTGGGCACCATTCCCGACGCGAAACGTGCCTCGACCCAGATAGCTTTCACCGCTCACAGCATCCCGCAATCAATGACCGATAACTGCCAATACGAGTCTCAACTCCAGGAAACTAGCCGGCTGGTCGCCTTAGGAGCCAACCGTGAGTCCTGGCGTCTTGTATACCAGAGCCGGAGCGGTCCGCCGACGCAGCCATGGCTTGAACCGGACATACTTGATCACTTGAAAGGATTGAAAGACTCCGGCGCGACCGATGTCGTGATCGCACCCATCGGTTTCGTTTCTGATCACATGGAAGTCATCTATGACCTGGACACCGAAGCGCGGCAGTATTGCGATGAGTCGGGCCTGAATATGGTGCGCGCTTCAACTGCTGGTACCCATCCAGCTTTCGTACGGATGATTCGGGAACTAATCCTCGAACGGATGAATCCCGGAGACAACCAACAATATCTTGGTGCGCATGGACCCAGTCATGATGTTTGCCCAACCGGCTGCTGTCTTAAAGATTGAAAGCTTTACGCAAGGGCGACAAGCATGCGACGGAAGGCATGTGCTACGAAGTACGCTGAAAGCGTTGGCGAGTTTCAGCCCAGGGTTGCCGCAACCCTGGGAATTATGTACTTAAAGAATCGTAACGCTGAAAGCGTTGGCGAATGGCTGTGCAGGCAACCTCGCGAACTCTTTCAGAGTTCACGAAGAGTATGGGTTGGAACTGGAACC